>JBBQZJ010000039.1:0-11809 GCA_038207805.1 Actinomycetales bacterium
GGTGGCGGACTGATTCTCATGCGCCGTCGCGGAGCCGTGCACAGCCGCTGAACTTCGGTGCGGTGAGGTGCCCCGGTAGAATGCCGGGATGAAAGTCTTGGCGGCCATGAGCGGGGGAGTGGACTCCGCCGTGGCGGCCGCGCGCGCCGTCGACGCCGGGCACGACGTGGTCGGGGTGCACTTGGCGCTCAGCCGCAACCCGGGCACTTTGCGCACCGGCGCCCGTGGATGCTGCACTATCGAGGACTCGATGGATGCCCAACGCGCGGCCAACATCATCGGCATCCCCTACTACGTGTGGGACTTCTCGGAACGTTTCAAGGCCGATGTCGTCGATGACTTCGTCGCCGAGTATTCCGCCGGCCGCACCCCGAATCCGTGCATGCGCTGCAACGAGCGCATCAAGTTTGCGGCCCTCATGGAGAAAGCGCTCGCTCTCGGCTTTGACGCCGTCGCGACCGGGCACTACGCGAACATCGTGACGGATGCCGCCGGCAACCGAGAGTTGCATCGCGCCGCCGACTGGGCGAAAGACCAGAGTTACGTGCTCGGAGTGCTCACCGCCGACCAGCTCGCTCACAGCATGTTTCCCCTGGGGTCGACGCCGTCGAAGGCCGAGGTCAGAGCGGAGGCGGCGGCCCGCGGGTTTGCCCTCGCATCCAAGCCCGACTCGCACGACATCTGCTTCATTCCGGATGGGGACACCCGGGGGTGGCTTGCCGACCGGGTCGGCGCGCAGCAGGGGGAGATCCTCGATAGTTCCGGTGCGAAGCTCGGCACCCACGAGGGTGCAGCTGCCTTCACAGTGGGGCAGCGCAAGGGCATAAACGTCGGCTACCCGACGCCCGACGGTCGGCCGCGGTTCGTTATCGAGGTGCGACCAAGCAGCAACGAGGTCGTTGTGGGGCCGCGAGAGGCGCTAGCCCTTGCAGAACTGGCGGGCTCGAAGTTCAGCTGGGCCGGTGTGGCTCCGGAAACCGTCAGCGCCGACGTCAGCACCGACGCGAGCACCGACACGGGCAGCGACGCCGGCATCGGTTTCGAGTGCGAGGTGCAAGTGCGCGCCCACTCCGACCCGGTACCGGCGGTGGCGCGGGTCTCAAGGAACCAGATCACGGGCCTTCCCGAGCTCGTCATCACCCCCGTCGACCCCATCATCGCAGTGGCGCCCGGCCAGACCGCGGTCATCTACAGCGGAACGCGAGTGCTCGGTCAGTGCACCATCGACCGCACGGTCAGTGCCATTGCGGCGGTCGCTGTGGCGGCCGCTGTGCCCGTCGCTGTGCCGGTCGGTGGTGCTGCCTAAACTGGCAGCGTGGCAACGAACGAAGACTTCACGCGCTCAAGCACCACCTCCGTTGCTCAGCACGCCGATCCCGCGCTGTCAGCGGCTGCAACCGAGGTAGCTGAGCTGACCGCTCGCATACTCGAGCTTCGCGATGCCTATTATCAGCGCGACGAGGTGCTGGTAAGCGACGAAGACTACGACGCGGCCCTGCGCCGGCTCGAAGAGCTTGAGCGTCTCTTCCCAGAACTTCAGGGCCAAGACAGCCCGACCCAAACCGTGGGCGGGCGAGCGGCATCGCTCTTCGACCCGGTCACCCATGCGGAGCGAATGCTGTCGCTCGACAACGTCTTCAGCCTCGACGATTTCGCGGCCTGGGCGGCCAAGGTCGAGCGTGACTCCGCCCGCGACGTGGACTACCTATGCGAACTGAAGATTGACGGGCTCGCGATCAATCTGAGGTACGAGAACGGTCGGTTGGTCTCCGCAGCCACCCGCGGTGATGGTGTCGTCGGTGAGGACGTGACCGAAAATATCGCGCGCATTACCGGCATTCCACAGCGACTGTCGGGTTCCGGGCATCCCAGCATCGTCGAGGTTCGCGGCGAGATTTTCTTTCCCGTCGAGGCGTTTCGTGAGCTCAACGCGGAGCAAGCGGCAGCCGGCGAGCGCGTGTTCGCGAACCCGCGCAACGCGGCGTCGGGGTCGCTGCGCCAGAAGGCGGAGGGCAAGTCGGTAGCAGCGCTCGACCTCATGGAGCGCAGGCTGTCGCGGTTGCGGATGCTCGTGCACGGCATCGGCGCATGGCCAAACCCTCCGGTGTCGACGCAAAGTGAGGTGTACGCGCTGCTTGCCGGCTGGGGACTTCCCACCAGCACGCATTTCCGAGTTGCGAGCAGTGCGGCCGCTGCTGCGGAGTTCATTGCGTTTTTTGGTGAGCACCGAGAGGGGGCACAGAGTGACCCGGTTGAGCACGAGATCGACGGCATCGTCGTCAAGGTCGACGAACTCGCTTTGCATGAGGAACTGGGTGCAACCTCGCGAGCACCGCGCTGGGCGATCGCTTACAAGTACCCGCCGGAGCAGGTGAATACCAAGCTGCTCGACATCGTCGTCTCGATCGGACGCACCGGGCGCGCGACGCCTTTCGCGGTGATGGAACCAGCCCGAGTCGCGGGATCGGTTGTGCGGCAGGCCACCCTTCACAATCAAGACGTCGTGAGGGCCAAGGGCGTTCTCATCGGCGACACGGTTGTGCTGCGCAAGGCGGGCGACGTCATCCCCGAGGTTCTGGGTCCGGTTGTCGAGCTGCGCGATGGAACGGAACGCGAATTCGTGATGCCGACGCGGTGCCCGGAGTGCAACACTCCTCTGGGGCCAGCCAAGGCGGGCGATATTGACCTTCGGTGTCCTAATCAGCGCAGCTGTCCCGCACAGGTGCGCGGCCGTGTTGAGCACGTCGGCAGCCGCGGTGCTCTCGACATTGAGGGCCTGGGCGAGGTGTCGGCGGCGGCGCTCACCCAGCCGCTCGCGCCGGCGACACCCCCGCTCGTGACCGAGGCCGACCTGTTCTCTCTTCGACTGGTGGACCTGTTTCCGATCACTGTCGTCGTGCGCGACAGCGAGACTGGGCTCCCCAAACAGGTCGGAGACGACGAGCCCGGCACCGAGATCACCACCGGCGACGGTGTCACGATGCGAGTGAAGACGGAGACGCCCTTCCGACGCAAGCGCCGGCTGACGGGCAAGGATGCCGATCCGGCGTACGCGGGCCAGTCGACCACCAGCTTCGCCGGGGACGCGGAGTGGGTTGCGTCTAGCCAAGCCGTTCAGCTGATCCAGAACCTCGAGCGAGCCAAGACCAAGGAGTTGTGGCGAATCCTCGTCGCGCTGTCCATCCGTCACGCCGGCCCTGTTGCGGCGCGGGCTCTCGCCGGCTACTTCGGGTCGGTCGAGGCGATTCGGGCCGCAACCGCTGAGGAGCTTGCCGCCGTCGACGGTGTCGGGTCAATCATCGCGGAAGCGCTGATCGAGTGGTTCGAGGTCGACTGGCACCGCGACATCATCGACCGCTGGGCGGATGCCGGCGTGCAGTTCTCGACGCCCGGTCACCCCGGTCCCGGTGCGGCTGCCACCTCCGACGGCCCGCTTGCCGGGCTTACTGTGGTCGCCACGGGGAGCCTCGACGGGTTCACTCGCGAGGGCGCAATCGAGGCGATCATCGCGGCGGGGGGCAAGGCGGCATCGAGCGTCTCGAAGAAGACCGACTTCGTCGCGGCCGGTCCCGGGGCAGGATCGAAACTGGCCAAGGCCGAGGCGCTCGGCGTGCGGATCATCGATGCCCAGCAATTTGCTGCGCTTGTGGCTGGCGGGCCAACCGCGCTGAGCTAAACGTGCTGGCGGTCATCCCGAGCAAAGATCAGACCGTTCTACCCACTCATCCCGGCGCCCGATAGGGGTACGTGGAGGGGTACGCGGGCGGGTCGGGAAGCGACGCGAGACTTGCCCGACCCGCCGTTTCGCCGCAGAATCCGGCACGATCGCTCCACAACTCTGTTCCGCGAGGAGTTTTTTTTGCGATTTGAGCGCGAAATCTGCGCATTTTCCCCAGATTTGCAGTGAATCCGCGTTGTGCGACCGTTCGAAGTCGCGAACAGTTCTCTCGTTCTTTCCATCTTGTCCCCCATACGGGGCGTTCTATCCCCTACGATGGGGGGTGTAGGTACGCGCGCTAGGTGGGTGCGCAGCGTTACGTACCCGAGGGATTGGCCTGAATTGCTGTTTGACGTCACAGCTGTTCTCACCTCGGCGGCACTGGGATCGGTCGCTGAGGCCTTCGGGGTGCACGAAATCTCCCGCTTTGCGACAAGTGTCACGACACAAGACAACGTGCCGCAGCAACTGTCACTGTCGACGATAACCCTTGCGAGCGACGCGATCGGTGCGCCCCCGCAGCCGTTCATTGGTCCGGAACCCGCAGGCGCCACCTCAACGGATACCATCGCAATCCCCGATGGTTCGGTCGAGGCATCCCGACTGCTCAGCAAGATCGCGCTGCTCCCGGCAGACGAAATCGATCAGTTTGTGCGGGACAATCCCGGGGCGATTGCGGCACTCATCGGCAGCCCGCCCCAGTCTCGCGATGTCACAATCTGGTGGGCATCGATGCGAAACGATGCCCGGGTCGCTCTGCGCAACGCTGCTCCCGAGCTGGTCGGAAACCTCGACGGCATCCCGTATCTGACCCGCGACCTCGCCAACCGGTTCGTGCTGAGTTCGACGATGACAGACCTCGAATCCACCATTGCCACTCAGCTGGGCCGAGCGTCTGCCGAGAAAGCGAAGCTGCAACTGGCCATGCTGCAGTCGATTTCCAATGCACTCGCATCCGGCGTTCACGCACCGGGCACTCTCCAATCAAGCGCGCTTGCGTCGAACGGACACGGTGCGCCGGGCAAGGGCGGCTCGGCGAATGCGGTGAGCCGCACGCTTCTCAGCCTCGACGTCAGCGGTCAGGGCAAGGCGGCGATCGTCGTTGGTGACCTCAACAACGCCGACTATGTGAGTTACATGGTGCCGGGAATGTTCTTCACGATCGAAGGCCAAATGGTCTACTGGACAGACGCGGCGGCCCGCCTCCGCGACGAACAGCTGAGTTGGCTTGCGCTCTACGGCGACACCACGAGCACGGTGGCCACTGTCGCCTGGATTGGCTACCACACCCCTAACCTGACCAATGTGGGTAGCCTCGACAACGCTGAGGAGGCGCGCGACTCGCTGGCCGGCTCGATTGAGGGGCTCCAGGGTCTGCGTGCCGGTGACGAGCCGTACGTGACGATAATCGGTCACTCCTACGGCTCCACGGCTGCGTTGATGGCGCTGACCGAGTACGAATTCGAGGTGGATGCCCTGGCTCTGGTCGGTTCACCGGGCAGTGCGGCACAGTCGGTGAACCAGTTGCACGTGAAAAACGGCAACGTCTACGTCGGCAAGGCGCAGTGGGATCCGGTACCGAACAGTGCGTTCTTCGGCAGTGAGCCCGGCTCGGCCGCCTATGGCGCACGCGGATTCGGAACCGACGGGGGAACGGACCCGATAACCGGTGCCAGCATGTTGCGTTCCTTTTTCCACATTGAATACTTCAGTCCCGGAACCGAATCCCTGCGCAACCTCGCTCTGATCGGAATCGGTCACGGCGCAGACGTGACGTCGCAGTAGCTGAACGACCGGCCCGCGTTCTGGGGCATGCCCGGGTGCCCGGCTCCGCCTAGGGTGGGTGATGGCAATGGGGGTTGTTGGTGTTTCGCTGGGGTGAATCGGGTTCGATTCCTTTGTCGACCGCGCGCCCGAACCGCCGCTCCGATCTCGCCACGGCCACGGTCTCGGCAGTTCTCGGGTCGGTCGCACTACTAGCGCTGACCGGATGCTCGATAACCCCTGCCACCGCCGACGAGTTGACGGCAGTTGGCACATTTTCCGAGAATCTCGCAGCAACGCAGGCTTTGCTCGGTGGGGACTGGCAGGTGCGGGATGACCCATACGGTCGCTCCTGTACGTTGCCCGGCGGGGAGGAAGGGCAGTCCACACCGGCGCTCCGGGTCAGCGCGATCATGAATGCGCCCGGTGCCCCAACCAATGCTCCGGCCGCTGCCGCCGTGGCATCCGCCTGGACGCAATGGGGCTACACGGTATCGCAAAGCGTGAGCCACGTCTCGATTGGAACCGTCGCCGAGGTGCAGGCGCAACGCGGTTCCGGTGAGTATCTCATCTTCCGGGCGAGCGACAAGGCGCTGACGTTGCAGGGGGAGAGCGGCTGCGAGGCCACCCCATAGAATTGCCCGGTGTCCGAAATCACCCCCGATGTCGTCATCCACCTTGCGAACCTCGCGCGAATTGCGCTGACCGACGACGAGGTGCACAGCCTGACCGGTGAACTCGGCGCAATCGTCGAGTCGGTCGCCAAAGTTAGCGAAGTGGCGACAGCGGATGTTCCGGCCACCAGCCACCCCATCCCTTTGGTCAACGTCTACCGTGACGACGTACCCGGAGTGACCCTTACCACCGCGCAGGCTCTCGCCGGCGCGCCGGAGCACGACGGTAGTCGGTTCACGGTGAGTGCAATCCTGGGGGAGGAGCAGTGAGCCTCAGCACGGCGGATGCCGCGGCGCTGATTCGCCTGTCGGCATCCGAGCTCGCGGGAAAGCTTGTATCACGCGAGGTGTCATCGGTCGATGCGACCCAGGCGCACCTCGATCGCATTGCAGCAGTGGATGGCGACGTGCATGCCTTTCTGCACATCTCTGCCGACGCGATCGCGACAGCGGCCGGCATCGACAAGCAGCGCGCAGCCGGCGCCAGACTCGGAGTCCTGGCCGGTGTGCCCGTCGCAATCAAAGATGTGCTGTGCACAATCGACATGCCCTCGACGGCGGGGTCGAAGATTCTCGAGGGCTGGGTACCGCCGTATGACGCAACCCCGGTAGCTCGGTTGCGTGCTGCAGGACTCGTTCCGCTCGGGAAGACCAACATGGACGAGTTCGCCATGGGCTCCTCGACCGAGCACTCCGCTTATGGTCCGACAAAGAACCCGTGGGATCTCGATCGCATCCCCGGTGGTTCCGGGGGTGGATCCGCGGCTGCAGTTGCTGCCTTCGAGGCCCCGCTCGCGCTCGGATCAGATACGGGTGGGTCGATTCGGCAGCCCGCGGCAGTGACCGGTTCCGTCGGCGTGAAGCCCACCTACGGCGGGGTGTCGCGCTACGGGGCGATCGCCCTCGCTTCGTCACTCGATCAGGTCGGGCCGGTGAGCCGCACGGTGCTTGACGCGGGTCTGCTCCACGACGTCATCGGCGGCCACGACCCGCGCGATAGCACGAGCCTGAGGGATGTCTGGCCGTCGTTTGCGGACGCCGCACGGGCGGGCGCGGCTGCAGAATCGTTGAAGGGTCTGCGCATTGGCGTGATCAAAGAACTCGACAGTCCCGGCTTCCAAGCGGGAGTGTCACAGAGATTCCACGAGACACTCGAACTCCTTTCGTCGTACGGTGCCGAGATCGTTGAGGTGTCGGCACCCCACTTCGAGTACGCGGTGGCTGCGTACTATGTGATTCTTCCGGCAGAGGCATCCAGCAATCTCGCTAAGTTCGACTCGGTGCGGTTCGGACTGCGGGTGAATCCGGTTGGCGGGGGAACGGTCGAAGACGTCATGGCCGCAACCCGGGAAGCCGGTTTCGGAGCTGAAGTGAAACGGCGCATCATTCTCGGTACCTACGCGCTGTCGGCGGGCTACTACGACGCGTACTACGGCAGTGCCCAGAAGGTGCGCACTCTCATTCAGCGCGACTTCGCGGCGGCATTCGAGAAGGCCGATGTTCTCGTGTCGCCGTCCGCGCCCACCACCGCGTTCAGGTTTGGCGAGAAGATGATGGACCCGATGGCGATGTACCTCAACGACGTCACCACGATTCCGGCGAACTTGGCCGGGGTGCCCGGCATGGGTCTACCGATCGGGCTTGCGCCGGAGGACGGCTTGCCGGTGGGCTTTCAGATCATGGCGCCGGCACGAGAGGATGCTCGGCTCTACACGCTCGGCGCGACACTCGAGCGCCTCCTCGTGGAGGCCTGGGGGCACACCCTGCTCAGTCAGGCGCCCGCGCTGGGGTAGCGGAGACCTACGCCGACTCCAGTTGCCGTTCTCGGAACGCCAGCTGATTCATCCTGTTTCCGCAGCGCACGCTGCAAAATCGTTTCGACCCGTTGCGACTGAGGTCGAGCAGCAAACCGCTGTAGTCGTCGGCATCGCAGACCCGCATGCGCCACATTTCGTCGGAGCGAATCACGTCGGCGAGAGCGAGTGCCGACTCGACTCGCATCCGCTCGGCTAGCGGCGCGTCGTCGGCCGTAGCGTGCAGGTGCCAGTCGAAGTGATCGTGCCGGGTCAGGAACGGCAGCGCGTTGGCCTCGGCAAGCATGCGGTTTACTTCGTGCGCCGCGTCGTCGCGGCTCATGCTCCACACCCGGCGCAGCAGCTCGCGAGTTTCGCGTACTTCGGTCAGCTCTTCTGCGTCGCGGCTGAAGCGGCCGGAGTACGTCTCGGCTTCGAGCATCGCGTACAGTTCCGAGATCGTCGAGAGTTCGTCGTCTCCCGATTTCGAGCCGGATGGATGTGTGTTACCGAGCGTCACAATGAATGCGAGGGTGGTCTCGGTGTTAGGGGCAAAATGCAATTTGACTCCTTACTCGTCGTAAGCATATCGTCGGTCTCACAAACTCGCACTCGCCATCAGGACCGCCATGATTCGCTTCGCCAGTCACACCACGCGTGGACTAATCTTTGGCGCTGCGGCTTCGCTCACGTTTGGAACATCCGGGGTCTTCATTAAGCCCATGCTTGAGGGCGGCTGGTCGCCGACAGCGGCAGTAACCCTGCGCGCCGGAGCCGCTGGGCTTGTGCTGTTGCCGTTCGCGATTGTTGCGCTTCGGGGCAGGTGGTCGTCGCTCTGGCGGGCGCGCTGGCGCATCCTCGGGATGGCGGTTTTCGGCGTTGTCGGATCGCAGGTCGCCTTTTTCGCTGCGATCGAGCGGGTGCCGGTAAGCACGGCGTTGCTGATCGAATACTTGGCTCCGCTGTTGTTGGTTGCGCTCATGGTGGTGACGACTCGGCGCTTGCCAAAAGCGGTTGTGCTCGCGGGTTCGGTGGCAGCGATCGCGGGGCTCGTTCTGGTTGTGGGGGTTGGCGGTGGCTCAGGCGACAGTTCGGGCTCATCGGCGGCGGCATCCGCGCCACTCGACCCGCTGGGTCTACTTTTCGCGGGGCTGGCCGCGATCACCGTCGCCGCGTACTACGTGATTGCTGCACGACCTAGCGATGGTCTTCCGTCTGTCGCGTTTGCAGGGGCGGGGCTAGTGGTCGGGTCGCTGATGCTGGCCGTGTTGGGTGTCACCGGGGTGTTTCCGTTTGAAGCAAACTTCGTTGACCCGGTGCCGGCGTTTGGAACGCTGACGCCGTGGTGGGTGCCACTCGGGTTTGTGGTGTTGGTGAGCACGGCGCTTGCCTATGTCGCGAGCATTCGGGCGTCGGAAATGCTGGGTTCGCGCCTCATGTCGTTTGTCGGACTGCTAGAGGTGATGTTCGCGTCGGCTTTCGCGTGGCTGCTTCTCGGGGAGAGCCTCTCGCTTCTTCAGCTGCTGGGGGGTGCGCTGATTCTTGCGGGTATCGCGTTGGTCCGTTTGGAGAAGGGCACGGATGCTCCGCTCGAGCCGGGTGCCGTTGACACCGTCGCGGTCGATTCTGCGGCGATCTTGACCGCGGCTGGGCTTGCGGGCGGCCCACGGTCGTATGTGGACGAGGTCGAGCCCCTCGATGCCGAGACCCAGGTTGACCTGGTGACCACGAGCACGGGGCAGATCGCGGTGCCGCCGACCGCCCACGACTCGGACCTCTAGCCCCGTCGGGGTTGCCTCAGGCTCGCAGGGTTTGGCTTCCGCGCGAAGTTCTTGGATCTCTCCCGATACGCGGCAAGGGCGCCGCCACTCGACCCGCCTAGAATTGTCGGCATGGCTAAGCCCGCGCTCATGGACTACGACAAGGCCCTCGAACTGTTCGAGCCGGTGCTCGGTTTTGAGGTGCACGTCGAGCTGAACACGCAGACGAAGATGTTTTCGGATGCCCCCAACCCCGCGGCCCTCGGCAACGTGCACGCCGAGCCGAACACGTACATCACGCCCGTCGACCTGGGTTTGCCCGGCAGCCTGCCGGTCGTCAACGAGCTTGCGGTCAAGTACTCGATCAGCCTGGGTCTCGCGCTCGGTTGCCAGATTGCGGCATCAAGTCGCTTTGCGCGCAAGAACTACTTCTATCCTGACCTCGCCAAGAACTACCAGATCAGCCAATACGACGAGCCGATCGCCTTCGACGGCACGGTCGACATCGAGCTGCCAAACGGCCGCCAGATCACGGTCGAGATTGAGCGCGCGCACATGGAGGAGGATGCTGGCAAGCTCACTCACGTGGGCGGCGCCACCGGACGCATCCAGGGCGCCGAGTACTCGCTCGTCGACTACAACCGCGCGGGTGTGCCCCTGGTCGAGATCGTCACCAAGATGATCGAGGGCACCGAGGCGGATGCTCCGGAGGTCGGCAAGGCGTATGTCGCCGCCATCCGTGACATCGTGGTCGCGCTCGGCATCTCCGAGGCGAAGATGGAGCGGGGCAACCTGCGCTGCGACGCGAACATTTCACTGCGCCGCCGCGGCACCGACAAGCTCGGCACTCGCACCGAGACCAAGAATGTGAACAGCCTGCGGTCGGTCGAGCGCGCCATCCGTTACGAGATCCAGCGCCAGGCCGCGATCCTCGAGGCCGGCGGCACGATCATCCAGGAGACCCGCCACTGGCACGAGGACACCGGCGTGACGTCGGCCGGGCGCCCCAAGAGCGACGCTGACGACTACCGTTACTTTCCCGAGCCTGACCTCCTTCCTGTCGAGCCATCGCTCGAGCTCATCGAACAACTGCGTGCCGCGCTTCCGGAGGCGCCCGCGCTGAGAAGGAAGAGGCTACAGGCGGCGTGGGGCTTCACTGATCTTGAGTTCCAGGATGTGGTGAACTCCGGTCTCCTCGTCGAGGTGGAGGAGACGGTGGCGGCGGGCGCGAGCCCTGCGGCATCCAGAAAGTGGTGGACGGGCGAGATCGCCCGGCTCGCGAACGAGGCATCCGTTGACTCGTCGACCCTGATCTCACCGACAGACGTAGCGTCGGTGGTTGAGCTTGTCGAAACCGGTACCTTGACCGATCGTCTCGCGCGCCAAGTCATTGAGGGTGTGATCGCCGGCGAGGGAACCCCCGCCGAGGTGGTGAAGTCGCGCGGCCTTGAGGTGGTGTCGGATGACACGGCCCTCATCGCCGCGATCGACGAGGCGTTGGCCGCTCAGCCCGACGTTCTGGAGAAGATCCGCGAGGGCAAAGTGCAGGCGGCCGGTGCCGTGATCGGTGCGGTGATGAAGGCGATGCAGGGTAAGGCGGATGCCGCGCGCGTGCGCGAGCTGGTGCTGGAGCGCGCGGGGTCGATTGAGTAGCTCAGCCGAAGATCAGTAGCTGGTCAAGGCGTCGTGCTCGGCAGCGAGGTTGTCGTTGAGCTGGATGAAGTGTCGCAGCGCGCTGGCAGGCTCGCCCTCGGAAACAGCGGCGGCGATTCGTTCGGCGATTGTTGCGGCATCCGCTCGACGAGTGGGGATGCTCACCAGCGACCGCCCAGTCGCCGCTAGCAGGCGCTCCAAGGTGGCCCGAACGCCGATCTCGACTGAGGCGCGATCGATGCGCAGCAGGGCGCTATGCCCTATGGACAGAGCGGCAAAAGCCGCGGCCGGCCATTCCGTCACTTGCGGGATAGTCGAGCGACATTTGCTTGCCCAGAGCTAATAACACAAGCCGCTCCACACGTACCCTGCCTGCAATCCCCATTGCAGGACGTCGACGGTGGTTGACCCTGCGGTGAAGCCGAAGACGTATTGCGAAACTGTGTC
>JBBQZJ010000040.1:0-11675 GCA_038207805.1 Actinomycetales bacterium
GGCCGCCAAGGCCTCGCGCACTGTGTAGAGCTGCACTGATAACGGTGAGGGCATGGGTTTACTCCTTGGCGGGCTGGCCGAGCGAGTTCGGCCCGAGGTGGGCGACGATCGTTGCTCGGATGTCGGGAACTGCGTGAACAAGACGCTCGAGTGGGCAGCGGAACGTCACGGCGCTCAGGCTGATGGCGCCGATTGCGTTGGCCGAGCCGTCGAGCATGATCGGGATGGCGACGCAGTTGACGCCGACCTCGTTCTCCTGGTCGTCGACTGCGTAGCCCCGCGCGTGGGAGATCTCCAACTCCCGCAGCAGAGCGGGCGCGGTGGTAATCGTGTGGGGGGTTCGCGGCTCCAGCGGGAAGGACCCGAACCAGGCGACAACCTCGTCGATGGTTCGCAGCCGCTCGCCCAGCATCGCCTTGCCGACGGCGGTGCGATAGGCGGGGTTACGGCCACCGATGACCGAGGTGAGGCGCACCGCTCCCTGGGGTGGGTCCATCTTTGCGCGGTAGACGATGTCGGTACCGGCCAGAGTCGCATAGTGGGCGGTCTCGCCGTACTCGGTCGCGAGTTGCTCGAGGAGGGGTTGGATCCGTATGTTGTCTGCTCGACCATCCAAGTTTCGGAATGCGAGTCGCAGAAACTCATCCCCGAGCACGTACACCCCCCGGGCGGCGAGGTCAGCGAGCCCAGCCCTGCGCAGGGTGGCCAAAGCGCGGTGAACAGTCGGCTTGGGGCTCGACAGAATACTCGCAAGCTCGTCGAGCGTGACCCCGAGCGGATGCTCCGCCAGCTCGGCGAGCACAGCGACTACCCGATCGGCCCCGACGAGGCGTTCTTCCCGCTCGGGCGCATCGTCGGCGAGCTCGGCCACGAGCGTCACGCCCCCGGGTCGGCGATAACCCGTTGAGCCTGCGAGCCGAGACGACTGATGCCGAGCGTCATTGTCTCGCCGCCCTTGAGATAGATGGGCGGCTTGAAGCCCAGCCCGACGCCGGGCGGGGTGCCGGTGTTGATGAGGTCGCCGGGCTCTAGCGCGAGGAACTGGCTGAGGTAATGCACGATGAAGGCGGGACTGAACACCATCGTCGAGGTGGAGCCGGTTTGGCGGCGTGCGCCGTCGACATCCAGCCACATGTCGAGAGCAAGGGCGTCACCGACTTCGTCCGGGGTCACAAGGTAGGGGCCCGCCGGATTGAACGTGGGCGCTGACTTTCCCTTTGACCACTGACCCCCCCGCTCGATCTGCCACTCCCGCTCGCTGACGTCATTGACTACGCAGTACCCCGCGATAGCCGCTTCGGCCGCTGCTTCGTCGGCTAGGTAGGAGGCGTGCGAGCCGATGACGACTCCGAGCTCCACCTCCCAGTCGGTCTTTCGTGAGCCTCGCGGAATCTGTACATCGTCGTAGGGGCCGATGAGTGTGTTGGGGGATTTGGTAAAGAGAATCGGCTCGTCGGGAACCGCCATTCCCGATTCTGCGGCGTGGTCGCTGTAGTTGAGGCCGATACACAGGATCTGATGGGGTCGCGCGATCGGGGCGCCGAGCCGGCGATCGCCCAACGGTTCTCCTGCGCCACTGGCCAGTCGATCTGCGACGACCGTATTCAGCGTGGCGAGTGTGCCCGAGGCGAAGAAGGCCTCATTGAAGTCGCCGACAACGTCGGAGACATCCACGATGGTGTCGTTGTCAACGAGCACCGCGGCGCGCTCGCCGCCAGCTGGTCCGACCCGTACAAGCTTCATCGCTGCTCCTCCGCTGGCGCTTCGAGCGGAAGACTGGCCCGGGCGTGCAATTCAGAATAGTAGCGCAACATTCAGGCTGATGGAATTGGCTGCGACCGTGCGTGCACACGAGGATGGGCTCTCCGCCACCCCTGGCAGAGAGCCCGTAACCTCGATTCGGACCGCAAAGTCCGACTGTCTCGAAGGCACCCGAAGCCCGACAGTCGAGAGGTTTCACACTAAAAGACAGTGCTAACCACTAACTATGACGCGAGGATCGGAAGAAACTTCTCCGGCGCGCCGCTGGTCGCTGCTCGAAGCCGACGACTAACGGTGCGACCTGAGGGGTGCAATTCACCGGAACACGGTAGTGTCCGCACAATCACCGCATTCGACTTCGAGACGGACGGGTCAGCACGCATGGACTATCCCCGCATGATTGCCGAGAAGAAACCTCATCCAGCCGGCGCCTCGGCGGGTTCGAGGCTACTTCGC
Organism: Actinomycetales bacterium; assembly: GCA_038207805.1. Taxonomy (GTDB): domain Bacteria; phylum Actinomycetota; class Actinomycetes; order Actinomycetales; family Microbacteriaceae; genus Rhodoglobus. The sequence continues at coordinate 2,218 of JBBQZJ010000040.1, forward strand.
GGGCGAGTTGATCTTCGACACCACTGCAGCTGTGTATGTCTGGGAGTGGACGAACTATCCCCAGTACTACATCCCCATCGACGACGTGAACGACGACCTGCTGGTCGATGAGATGTACGAGAAGCATCAGTCGCTCGGCACCTACCTGCGCTACGGGTTCAAGGTCGGTGACCGCGAGGTGCCCCAGGCCGCGAAGATGTACACGGATGACTCGCTCGAAGGTTTGGCGGGCCTGGTGCGTTTCGAGTGGGCAGCGCTGGATGCCTGGTTCGAGGAAGACGAACAGATCTTCGTTCATCCCCGCAACCCGTACACGCGAGTCGACGCGGTGCGTTCGGCGCGCACCGTGCGAGTGGAGCTCGACGGGGTCGTGTTGGCGGAGTCATCCTCGCCGGTCATGGTCTTCGAAACGGGACTGCCGACCCGGTACTACCTGAACCGCACTGAAGTAAATTTCGAGCACCTGGTAGCGACCGACACCGTTTCTGAATGCCCGTACAAGGGCACGACGGGTGGCTATTGGTCGGTGCAGATCGGCGACACGCTGCACGCGGATCTGGCGTGGACGTACGTCTTTCCCACGAGGCAACTGTTGCCCATCACCGGGATGATTGCGTTTTACAACGAGAAAGTCGACATCTTCGTCGACGGGGTAATGCTCGATCGTGCGGTGACGCACTTCTTTCCAGCGAAGGCGGTAACCCATGGTTGACGGGATGGCGACGATGGAATCACCGACAACGGAACGGGTGGCGTTCACCGGCTCTCAGGGCGATATTCTCGCGGCCCGGCTGGAGCTTCCCACGGGAACGCCGCGCGCCTTCGCCCTCTTCGCGCACTGCTTCACTTGCAACAAGGATGCCGTTGCGGCCAGCCGCATTGCCCGAGCGCTGACCGCATCCGGCATTGCCGTGCTTCGGTTCGACTTCACCGGGCTGGGGCAGTCCGGTGGTGACTTCGCCAACTCGAACTTCAGCTCCAACATCGGCGACCTGATTCGTGCTGCCGACTACCTGCGCGAGAACTTCCGGGCCCCGAGCATCCTGATCGGTCACTCGCTGGGTGGGGCGGCAGTGCTGGCGGCGGCCGGCCAGATCGCCGAGACGGCCGCGGTGGTCACCATCGGCGCACCGGCCGACCCGCATCACGTGGTGCACCTGCTAGGCGACGATCTGACTGCCATCGAGCGGGATGGGGTTGCCGAGCTGGATCTCGGCGGGCGGCCGTTCCGCATCCAGTTGCAGTTTCTGCGGGATCTCGAGATGCAGCCGCAGACCGAGCGGATCGCTGCCCTCGGGGCTGCACTTCTCGTGATCCACTCCCCGGTGGATGAGACCGTCTCGGTCGACAACGCGCGCATCATTTTCGACGCAGCGCGGCATCCCAAATCCTTCGTCGCCATCGATGGCGCTAACCACCTGCTCACCGACAAGGCTGACGCCGCCTATGTCGCCGGGATCATCGCACAGTGGGCCAGCCGCTACGCGCTCACGGATCCAGTGACCGAGATCGACGCGCCTGCCGAGGTCGCCGCGCCTGCCGATCACCCTGTGCCGACCGAGGCGCTGCCCGCCGGACACGTGCGTGTCGCCGAGGTGGCCGCCGACGGATTCGCCCAAACCATCACCGCTGGCCGACACTCGCTGATTGCGGATGAACCCCTGCCGATCGGCACCGACACCGGCCCGAACCCGTACGACTACCTTCTCGCGGGCCTCGGTGCCTGCACGTCCATGACGATTCGCATGTATGCGACGCGAAAGAAGTGGCCCCTCGAGCACGTCACCGTCGAACTCTCCCATTCACGAACGCATTCGAACGATTGCGAGAGCTGCGACGAGACGACCGCCGGGCTCGAGCACATCGACCGAACCATCACCCTCGTCGGCGACTTGGACGACGAGCAGCGCGCGTCGATCCTCGCGATAGCCGACAAGTGTCCGGTGCACCGCACCCTGCACGCCGGCGTGGTGGTGTCGACCCGACTCGAGTGAGATCGGCTACCACCACCACCACCACGCGGGCCCGTCGCCAGAGTTAGTTTCCGGGCCCGGGCCTTGCGGGCATCCCGTCGGCGGGTGGCATCCCGTCCATCCCGTCCATCGCGTCCATCCCGGGCATGCCGTTCATAGGCGGCATGGTCAGGATCTGCGAGCTGTCCACCTCGCCGTGGAAGCAGCGGATCGACGAGGTCTCGTCCAGCGTGCCGGGGAGCACGTAGTGGTAGATGCCCTCGGGAAACTCCGGGGTGGCGCTCGTGATTCCGTTGCACTCGTCGAGGGTGGCGACATCCACCGGGTTACCGTCGATGTCGTTGGCTCCGTAGATGGGGAACCCATCGAGCGCTAGGCCGATGATGTGGGATGCCCCGGTCTCTTCGTCGACCTGCGTCCAGACGCAGCTCGGCAGGCCGTGGTAATGGTAGGCGCCATTCGGCGAGGGATGCCCGCTGCAGGAATCGACGAACCACACCTCGGTGCCGTCGTCGCCGATGATCGAGAAGTTGTTGGCCATGGCCACGGTGGTGCCGTCTCCCTCGTAGGGGTTGAAGAGCACCGCGCCCGAGATCATGATGCCGATCGATCCCTGCGGCGCCGCGGTCACCTCGTCAACATAGGTCGGCGTGGTTGTGATCGTGAAGTCGTAGTTCTGCTCCGACGTGGGGTCGTCGACCGCCACGGAACTCGAAGCATCGGGCACCCCAGTGCCGCCGGTCGGAACCGCGTACTGCGCGTCGCGCTCGTGATTCGGGATGCCGTTCGCGACAACCTCGACGCTGCCGTCGTTGACGGTGACGGTCATCGCGTCGGCCCAGGCGATGGTGCCGACGACTGCCGAGGTGTCGGATGGGCCGGATGCCGCAGTCGACGGATCGGCCGCGGAGGGAGTGGTGTTCGAGATGGTGGACGTGGTGGCTGCAGTGCAGCCGCTTACGACGAGGGCAAGGGCGAGCGCCGCGGAGGCGGCGACGGCCGCGACGGGGATGCGAGAGGTTTTCATGGCACCACCGTGGCGGGGTTCCCTATGAATGAGCTATGAGCAACGTGTGCCTAAAGCAAGAGCGCGTTACCAGGCGTCGATCATCTGTGCGACGTGCCGAGCGTCGGTGCCGCAGCATCCGCCAAGCACCTGAATTCGAGGAAGCTTGGCCTTTAGCGCCGCATTGTCGATGCCCAGCTCGACCGGATTGCCCTCATCGAGTACCTCTGCTTCGTCGAGCTCCGCGTGCGACTGTTTCGATGCGTTGACCCTCAGAGCACCGATGCGATTCGCTATCGCCGGGTCGCCAAGCGCGTGGGCGATGTGGGTTGGATGCGCACAGTTGACCATGAAGAAGGCGGCGGCCGAGTCGGTGGCGGCGTCAACCCGCTCAATTGCGTCGCTGAGATTCGTTCCGTCGGGCAGGCGCCCGTCAACTTCCACAGTGAACGAGGGTACGACCGCAACTCCGAGCGCACGAGCGGCACGAACTACGCCTATCGCTTCCTCGGGATAGGTGAGGGTTAAGACCGAGATCCGGTCGACCCCCGCGTTGACCAGCGAGGCGATCTGCTCGGAATGGTATGCCTCAGCCTCCTCGGCAGTCATCCGGTTGGTGACCACATAGCCGTCCCCGCGGGGGCCCAGGACTCCCTCGATGATGGTCTCGACGGCAGGGTGGCTTGCTGCAACCTCACGGACGAATGCGACGGCGTCCGCGTTCGCTTTCGCCAGTGCGGCAGTGTCGTATCCGAGACGCTCACCCCAGTCACGGTTTGCGCGCCAGGTCGGGGTTCCGATTGCGAACGGAAGGCCACGCTCCTCCGCGACGACCAAGAACGTCTCGAAGTACCTGCGCATTGCCTCGCGCCCGCTCTCGTCGTAAAGAAGTGGGAAGGCTGCGAAGTCGGGTAGGTCGCATCCGTCGTGAAAGACAAGTACTGTCTCGATGCCACCATCTGTCATTGCCACGCCGGATGTCGTCATGTAAATCCTCTCCCGTCGTGAGAAACTATCGTCTCTTTGGCGGGGGAGGTCAAGGGGTCGGTTGCGCGATATCTAGGCGTTTCGCAACCCTGCCTCGACGCGGTTCGGCTGTGGTTAGGTGACTTTCTCGATCTCTGAATGCCGCTCGGCCGCGGCGATCGATTTAGAGTCCGAGTTTGCTGCGAACGGCACCGTCGCTTGGCTCCACCAAGTGCGTGCCGTCGGCGAAAACAACCACAGGAATGTTGGTGCGCCCGCTGATCTCTTGGGCACGCGCAGCGGCCTCGGCCGACTGTTCGACGTCGACCTTAACCCACTCCAGGCCGAGGGAGTCGAGAAGTGCCTCGGTGCGGCGGCAGTCGCGGCACCAGTCGGCGCCATACATGGTGATGGGAGCAACAGCAGTCGTCATGACCATGGGAACCCGGGGATGCCGCGGAGTATTCCGCGGAGCATCTGTGCCACGAGTTGACTGCTGCCGACCACGTAGGGCGCGATATGAGTAGTGGTGGCTCCGACGGGCGTCGATCCCGTGACCTCACGATTTTCAGGCGTGCAGTTGACCCTGCGGCGTGCCTATGCGCGCAGACGAAGATGCGCTCGATCGCGAGGCCGAATCGGTTCTCAGTCGCCGCTGTTCGCGTCCTTTCGAGGTGCAACCCGGTCTGTTCCTTCGTTGCCGGTCGCGGGTCAAGAGCAAGTGCCCGTCGTGTTCTGAGTTGTACCGGGGGGATTGGGCGGCTATCGCTCGGTCGGGTGTTTTTGACGGCCCGGTTGAGAACTTTCAGTTCTATCTGCTGACTCTCACGGCTCCTTCGTTTGGGCGTGTTCACACAGTGCCCAGATCGGCTGATGCACGCGCTCGAGCCTGTGGCTGTGGCGCGACCCATACGGAAAACGATGGGGGGCTCCGTGGGGTGCCGTTGGATTCCGCGTCGTATGACTACGCGGGACAAGTTGCTTGGAATCGTGACTCCGGGATTCTCTGGGATCGGACACGGCGTCGGCTTCGTGACCGGTGGGACTCGGTGGAGTTCTTCATCGTGCGGGAATGGCAGGAGCGCGGCGTGCTGCACGTTCACGCGCTCCTACGGATATCCCGAACCGAGTCTCCGAGTAGTGGGGCCTTGGGTGAGGCGGCGCGTACTGCTTCGGCGGCTTCGAAGATCGACGGTTCGATCATCGGGTGGGGCGAGCAAAGCAAGTGCGATGCCTTCCGCGCTGACGGCGACGGGGCAAAAACGATCTGGTATCTCTCCAAAGCATTGAACTACGTCATGAAGGACACCGCACGCGCTCAGCTCGGCGGACGGAATCACTCGTGGGCGCACCTGGCACAGCTCGAGGCAGCTGCGCGCGCGATGCGCTGCTCCGTAGCGTGCCTGTCCTCGTCATGCACTAGCGCGGTTCACGGCAGCTACGGCGCGAGGTCGCACGTTGTCAGTGCCTCGCGGCGCACGCGCAACCGCACCGGCTGGTCATTCATTGGTCTAACTCGAACCGTGCAGCGCCGAGTTCGCAAGGAATGGTTCGACTCCCTGGGTGCGCCGTCGGAAGATCAGGCCAAGGTCGACCGGGACCGTGTTCAGTGGGCACAGGAACGGCTCGCCGTTCGCGCTCGACGGGAGATGGATGCGCGAGCGGCGGCGGTTCCCTAGGGCGTGGAGGTTGACTCGATGATGGCGAGTGAGACCAACCCGATCCCCCACTTGCCAGTATCGTGGCGCGCATGACTGAAATCGCAAACGAGGGGCCCGCGGAACCTGCGTTGCCACCCGATCCCTCTCACTTGCAGTTCCCTGACCCACACCTCACAACTCTTGCGGCTCTCAGCAATCGGGCCAACCTGGAACTGGGCCTTCGTCTGTTTGTGGGCGGTCTCGTGTTATCGGGGACCTTGGTGGGCGGAGACAAGTTCTTCGACCTCATGGCCGACGCCGTGCGAAACCCCGAGGCAGGTGAGGGGGAGAACGCCTTCGCCGATATGTACGCAGAGATTGCGGATGAGTACCGGGCGCGTGCGGCCGACGAGAACGACGCATCGTGGACCGAGTACATCCATCTTCGCGATGCGTGGTCGCATTCTCCGGGACAGAATCCACTGATAGTGGGTCAGTGGCGGGGGCGCCTGTCCAGGATCGACGGTTGGGCATTGGGCACATACGGGCAGAACGAGTAAGCCGCATTGCCTCGAATTGCGAACGTCGACGGCATTGGTGTCTACGTCTACTACAACGATCACCCGCCACCCCACGTGCATTTTCGAGGTGCCGGCCAGAAGGCATCGATGTCCATCGAGAGCCGCACGTTACTGAACGGATCCGTACCGGCGAACAAGTCAGGCGTTCTTACCAGGTGGCTAGTGGAAAACGAGCACGGGCTGATGGCTGTCTGGAGACAGGCCACAGCAGGAATACAAATAGATGCCGTAGGGTTCGATAAGGAAGGAGGGGTGACGTGAGAGTTCAAGGGCGCGAGCCGGTGGATGTGGTATCAGCGACTCCGCTCGAGGGCAAGTACCTACTGTTCGAGTTCAGCGACGGCGTGCGGATACCGATCAACCTTGAGCGATTCATGCGTGGCCCAATCTTCGATGAGGTGTTTGCTAGCGGAACCTTTGGGAACTTCGCCGTAGATGCCGACTCCGGAACGATCGTCTGGCCGAATGGGGCCGACCTTGACCCCGAGGTGCTTCGATACTCCAGCGATACGGTTGACGCAGACGCCGACTTGGCGGAGAAAGCACGGAAGCTGTTGATGGCCGCTCCAGCCTTCTGGGGCTGGCATAGTGAACCGAAGAGACGGAGGCGACCATCCGCGGCGGCAGCCTCAGTAACGCATCGCAGCCCGATGGTCCAATACGTTGTCCACTCCAATTTCGCAGGTTCCGCAACGGGACATTTTTCAATCAAGTTCGAGCCTTCCGCGATAAGGTCAAGTTCAGCGGAGCCAAGGCCAACGCTCGACCACGTTGTAGCCTGAATCGGCAAGCGGCCGCGCCTAGGCGCGAGCCGCGCGGCAGCTTGATCTTGTATAGCTAATTTCGGGAACTGCTCCACTAGGCAAGTAGTACCGGCTCGGATGCCGGTAGCTCGCCCGCCGCAATTTAGTCGAGATCGCCTCGGCCCACAGCCGTCAGGCAGCTAATCGGCGCCTTCGCCCCTCGGCGCCGTCTCGGGCTTCTTTGCTTCCTGCGCTTCGATCAGGGCCCATTCCTCGCGGGTCGCGCCGGTCGAAATCGCGTCCTCGAGCTCGTGCCCGCTCAACCCATGCAAGAAGTCCCAGTCACCCATGGCAACATGATGCCACAAGCGATCGCGAAGCTGTCGCGGATGTGTCTGGGACTATCAATCGGCCGGAGATTCTGCGCAATCGGTTGTTTCTGCCCTATCCCAGCGCGGGGAGGGGCGGACCCATCGAGAGCGCTACGCAGCCCGCAAACCCATTCGTCACTACCCCGGCGTAGTGTGTAGTCCTATAAGTAGCAACTACAGGACGGTGGCCCGTGGCTGATTTTCGATCCGAGCGCATGCCTTCTCCCGAGGGCGAGGGACGCGCCAAAGATTCGCTCGAAACGGGTTGGCAGGCGTTCTACAAAGTGAACAAAGCCGTGAACGCGCCGCTCTATGCAGCTTTCCCCGGCATCAAGCAAGCGCTTCAGGGGTACGCCAGCGCAAAGTTGTTCGACCTCCTTGGGTTCTGGATCATGTGGAGGCTCGCTGGCGGGTTCGACGGGTTGCAGAAGTTGGTGGGCATGAGTCGTTCAGGCGTGTTCCGTCGGGTGGCTCTGTTTCGCGAGGTTTTCGGTGAGCATCCCGACGTGTACGAGTTCCCCGGAATCACTATTGATCCGGTGGCTTTCGTGACCGGTATGGCGGAGCGCCAAGCAAAGAAGTAGTCTCAAAATGTTGTACTAGCGCGCGGGGTGCCGTAGTCTCAAAATATGAAACTACGGAACGCGGCTGATCCTCACGCCTTTGGCGTGCAGGCCGACGTTCCATTGACAGTCAGTGAGTTCTGGGATCAGCACCGCGAGGGGATCCTTGCCTCTGTGCGTCCTCACACCGCATCCGGCTACGAGGTTGCGTGGCGACGTCGCGTGCGGGAGTCATTCGGCCAACGGCAGCTCAGCTCGATCACCACCTTTGAGATTGAGTCTGTCGCCGCGACCTGGCAAGTCAAGTACTCGACCAAGCGTGACGCTCTCGCGTGCCTCTCTAAGATCATGCGAGCGGCTTCCAAGGCGCGACTTGTGCCCGTGAATCCCTGCCTCGGTGTCGAGTTGGGTCGGCAAGAGGAAGGCGATCCGACCGGACGCGCGCTATCGCGCGCGGAGGTCGGGCGCCTCCTTGCGGTGCTACCGGCATCTGGCGTGTATCGCCGGTTCGTCGTGACTTTGCTGTTTACGGGCGTACGCATCGGTGAACTCGCCGCAATCACGGTCGCGGATTGCGGTCTGGAGACCGGGCTAATCCGTGTGAGCAAGACCGCGTCACCTGGGCGACGTGGGGAGATCGTCGTCGGGCCTACCAAGAATGGCAAGACTCGTCTCGTCCCGATTGCGGCGCAGCTGCGACCCGTGATCGAGGACGCATGTGAGGGCAAGGCTCCGGATGATCGAGCCTTCCCCGGGCCAAAGGGCGGTTATCTCAGCTCGAAGAACCTCTCCCGCGCGATCAAGTGGCCTGCAATCCGGGAGACCGTAAAGAGATTCCCGCCAACCGAAGCCGCTCTGCACTGGCATGACCTGAGACACACCGCGCTTACGAACTTGGCGTTAGGCGGTCTCGTGATGCCGGATCTCATGGCGGTTGCTGGTCACTCGACGCTGCAAGTCACCCAGCGGTATCTCAACACCAAAGCCGACGCCGCTCAGAGGGCCGCGTCGATTCAGTCGGACTTCTATGCCGATTTCGAGGTCACCCCTCGATCAATCTTTGGGGGAGGTGAAGCCGCAAAATCCCCGGCATTGCAGGGAAGTTAGGTGGTGGCTCCGACGGGCGTCGATCCCGTGACCTCACGATTTTCAGTCGTGCGCTCTACCAACTGAGCTACAGAGCCATATAGGTAAGGCACGGCCATCTGGCGAGAGATAAACCGTGCCTTGCGACCCTGACCGGACTTGAACCGGCGACCTCCGCCGTGACAGGGCGGCGCGCTAACCAACTGCGCTACAGGGCCTAGCTAAAACTGTTCTGCTCAGACATTGCTGCCTGTGTTTGGTGACCCCAACGGGATTCGAACCCGTGTTAACGCCGTGAAAGGGCGCCGTCCTAGGCCACTAAACGATGGGGCCTCGAAGTCACAGAACCTCTTAGCTACCGAGGGACAAGCATAAGGGGCCAATGCCCAATTGCCAAACCTGGCCCGGCACCCGCCAGTTTCGCGAACGAGCGCGGATGTCCGCGGCATCCGACCGTCTCGGAGGTAGTTTCAAGTCGTTGTTGAACCTTGCGAAGGGCTACTTCGGCGTACTTACTGGGATTTTCCGC
>JBBQZJ010000041.1:0-11551 GCA_038207805.1 Actinomycetales bacterium
TGAGCGATGAGGTCCTCGGACACTCGGCGAGATGCAACGCCCGCAGCCGCCATGACCTTCTGAAGGCGCTCCCCCTCGGGCTGGAGGTCAGCGTCGTTCATCGAAGCCCTCGGATCCGTCGTCGAGGAGAGGCGAAATGTGCGGGAGCTCGTCGATCGAATTGATACCGAGTTGGGTGAGCAATAGCTCGGTCGTCTCGTAGTGGATGGCGCCGGTCTCGCTGTCGGTGTACGCCTCGGTCACGAGGCCCCGACCGAGCAGTGTTCGAACGACGCTGTCGACGTTGACGGCGCGGATCGCAGCAATTGCTCCGCGGCTGATGGGCTGCTTGTAGGCGATCACCGCAAGGGTCTCGAGAGCCGCCTGGCTGAGGCGAGTGGGGTTTTGGGTCAGCACGAAGTCGCGAACCACGTCATCGTGCTCCGTTCGCACGTAGATGCGCCAACCGCCGCCCACTTCACGCAGCTCGAACCCGCGACGGATGCCACCGCCTTCGCCGTCGAAGTCAGCCACGAGGCGTTCGATCGACTGACGCACTGCGGGCACCGGAACTCCCAATGCCGTGGCTAGCGACACCAAGCTTTGCGGCTCGTCGGCAACCATGAGAATCGCCTCTAGGGCGCGTTCTACATCGGTGACGGGTCTCGAGACGACGGCTTCGCCGTCTACTCGACCAGCTGGGCCGACGGCTTCGCCGTCTACTCGATCGGTCAGTTCGTCAGTTTCCATAGTCGGCTCCCAGGTTCGCGAGGCTGTCGTCCGACCAGTGATCGGCGGTCCACCTGATGGTCAGTTCACCCAGCGGCTCCCACTGATCAAAGGAGACCGCGTCTGCCCGGTACAGCTCCAGTACAGCGAGAAACCTCGCGACAATCACGCCGGCAGCGTCGGCCCCGGCGATGAGGTGCCGAAACGTCAGGGCCCCGCCCGATCGCAACAAAGCGACGACGTGTGCCGCCTGCTCACGGATGCTCACCAGCGGCGCGTGCAGATGGTCGAGACCCACCGTGGGCAGTTCGCGCGGCGCGAGCGCGTATGCCGCCAGAGCCGCAAAGTCATCGACCGTGACCGTCCACACCAGCTCGGGAGTTTGTCTGCGGTATTTGTCCTCGAGGCGAACGGATCGATAGTGCCTCGTCGACTCGGCGTCGAGGTGCGACGAGAACCACCGAGCAGCCTCTTTGAACGCGCGGTACTGCAACAGCCGCGCGAAGAGCAAGTCGCGTGCCTCGAGCAGCGCAACATCTTCGGCATCCACCAATTCACCCTGCGGCAGAAGGCCAGCCACCTTAAGGTCGAGCAGGGTTGCCGCAACGACGAGAAATTCCGTGGCTTGATCGAGTTCGCCCGATTCGAGCCCGCGGAGGTACGAGATGAACTCGTCGGTTATCTTCGACAGCGAGACTTCGGTGATGTCGAGTTCGTGCTTGCCGATGAGGGTGAGCAGCAGATCGAAAGGCCCGGAGAAGTTGCTCAGGCTGACGGAGAAACCCGAGGACTCGGTTTCTAGCTCCTTCGCCAGCCCCGCGCCGCTAGGCGACTGCGCCACGGGAGATCAACTCTCTGGCGAGCTGGCGATATGACTCCGCGGCGGAATGATCGGGTGCGAATGACGTGATCGGGGCGCCGGCGACGCTCGCGTCAGGGAACTTTACCGTGCGACCGATCACCGTCTCCAGCACCTGATCGCCAAATGTCTGCACTACGCGCTCGAGCACCTCTCGTGAGTGCAGGGTGCGGGAGTCGTACATCGTCGCAAGAATGCCGTCGAGCTCGATTGCCGGATTCAGCCGGTCACGCACCTTCTCGATCGTCTCGACGAGCAGTGCGACGCCGCGCAGGGCGAAGAACTCGCACTCCAACGGAATCAGCACCCCGTGCGCTGCCGTCAGTGCGTTCACGGTCAGCAAGCCGAGGGACGGTTGGCAATCGATGAGGATGACGTCGTACTGGTCGCTGACCCGTTTCAACACACGGGCGAGAATGGTTTCGCGCGCCACCTCGTTCACCAAATGCACCTCGGCCGCCGAGAGATCGATGTTGGCGGGGATGACATCCAGTCCCGGGTAGTCGGTGTGGATGATCGCCTCGGCCGGATTCTTCACCGTACCCAGAAGGAGGTCGTAGATCGTAGGAACGTCGTGAGTCGGCACCCCGAGTCCCGCCGAGAGCGCGCCCTGCGGGTCAAAGTCAACGGCGAGAACCTTGCGGCCGTATTCGGCAAGGGCCGCACCGAGATTGATTGTGCTCGTCGTCTTACCGACCCCACCCTTTTGGTTGCAGAGCGAGATAATCCGGGCCGGGCCGTGACCGCGAAGGGGCTTCGGCTCGGGGAACTCTGTCAGCGGCCGGCCGGTGGGGCCGAGGACGGGCGACTCGAGTCCCGGCAAGGTTGCCGAGTCCTCTCGCTGCACTGTCATGCTGGAAAGTGTACGGCGCATCCCTCGTACGACCGGCGACACACGCGCCCCTCGCCCGTGCTCACCTCGACCTGAGGTAGAGGGTTAGATATGTCAAGTCACCGCGCGCGCGGGTGTGCAGTCGTATACATGTCGCGCAGGGTGTCTGCGGTGACCATGGTGTAGATCTGAGTCGTTGCGACCGAAGAATGACCGAGTAGTTCCTGAACGACTCGGACGTCGGCGCCTCCAGCCAGGAGGTGGGTCGCGAACGAGTGTCTAAACGTGTGTGGTGAGATCTCGATACCTAGCTGCGCGCGCTCGGCCGCCGCGCGAATGATCAACCATGCGTTCTGTCGCGACACCCTGTTGCCTCGGGCACCCAGAAAAAGCGCGGGGGTCGACGCACCCCGAACCGACAACACCGGCCGCGCCCGCACCAGATAGTTTTCGATCGCGGTACGGGCGAAGCTGCCGACCGGCACGATCCGTTGCTTGCTGCCCTTGCCAAACAGTCGAACGACGTCGCCGTCGATCACATCGTCGACGTTCAAGGCGACCGCCTCCGAGACCCGCGCACCAGTCGCATACAGCAGCTCAAGCAGCGCCTTGTCTCGCATTCTCTGGATGTCATCCCCGTCGGTTGCCGCCAGCACTGCGGCCATCTGCTCAATCGATATCGCTTTCGGAAGGCGCATGGCCAGTTTCGGAACCACGGCATCCACCGCCGCATCCACCGTGACGAGCCCCTCGTCGAGCAGGAACCGGTGAAATCCGCGAACCGACGACAGCATCCGGGCCATCGAGCTGGAGGTGAGCGGCGTCGCGTCGCGGGTGCGAAGCTCGTGGGCAAACGCAGCAACGTCAGCTGACGAGATACCCTCCGGGGTTTCGACACCACGACGAGTCAGCGCGTCGACGTACGAGCCCAGATCACGACGGTAGGCGTGCACTGTGTTCTCGGCGAGTCCACGCTCGATCGAGACATGACGGAGATACCTGTCGACCGCAGTCGAGAGTGCGGTCATGGGCGGTGCTGCGGATGCCGCGGCCACGGCGCATCCGCAGCTCCGAGTGTTTCCCAGCCCCGGCTTCGACCAGCAGCCGCGCTGAGCACGGCGATCGCGAGGATTGAGTTCTGAAGGTCGCGACGCAGCACGGCATCGACGGCTTCATCGAGTGGAACCCAGCGCACTTCGATGCCAGCCTCCTCCTCGGTGCGCTCAAAGGCATCCGGAGCAGCACTCACACCGCGAGCAAGGTAGACCCTGATGACCTCGTTGCTGCCTCCCGGCGACGACATGAATTCGCTCAGCAGGTTCCACTGCCCGGCGACTAGGTCGACTTCCTCGGCAAGTTCTCGCTGTGCACCCGCGAGCGGAGACTCACCGACTTCGTCCAGCAGGCCGGCGGGAAGCTCCCAGTCCCGGCAACGCACAGGATGGCGGTACTGCTTGATAAGGAGAACTCGGTCGCGCTCGTCCATCGCGAGCACGGCTACCGCGCCGGGATGATCGACGAACTCTCGGGTGATGTCGCTGCCGTCGAGCTCGAAGGTCTCGCGTCGCACATCCCACACCCGACCCGCAAAGACAGGCTCGCTACGCGAGATGGTGGGCGTGACGGAGTCGTCGCGCAGGTCGCCGGGCCCGCCGTCCGGCAGGTCAGGCATCGGCCGTCTCGGCGACCTCGAACAGGCGACTCGAACGCTGTCGATCGAGCGCGGCAGCAACGAGCCCGCGAAAGAGCGGATGCGATCGGTTCGGGCGCGACCGCAGTTCGGGGTGAGCTTGGGTTCCCACATAGAACGGGTGCACGTCGCGAGGAAGCTCGACGAATTCGACGAGGGTGCGGTCCGGCGAAATTCCCGAGAAAGTAAGCCCGGCAGCCCCGATCTGCTCGCGGTACGCATTGTTTACCTCGTAACGATGACGGTGACGCTCGGCGATTGTCGAAGCACCGTACAGTTCTTCGACAATCGACCCCGGCTGGAGCGCTGCGCTGTAGAGCCCCAGACGCATGGTGCCGCCCAGGTCGCCGTGATCAATGATGGCCACCTGCTCCGCCATGGTGGCGATCACCGGGTACTGCGTGTCCGGATCAAATTCGGAGGATGACGCTCCCACCAAGCCGGCGACGTTGCGTGCGTACTCGATCACCATGCACTGCAGGCCCAAACACAGCCCGAGGGTCGGAATCGAGTTCTCGCGCGCGAACCGCAAGGCTCCCAGCTTGCCCTCGATGCCCCGCACCCCGAATCCGCCGGGAACGAGTATGCCGTCAAGGTCGCCCAGCATTTTCGCTGCCCCTTCGGCGGTCTCGCACGAGTCAGACGGCACCCACCGAATTGCCACCTTGGTCTGCTGAGCGAATCCTCCGGCCTTGAGGGCCTCGGTGACCGACAGATAGGCGTCGGGAAGGTCGATGTATTTGCCAACGAGGCCAATTGTCACCTCGTGCTTGGGGTCGTGCACAGCGGCGAGCAACTCCGACCAGCCGTCCCAGTTGACCTCGCCGGCAGGTAACCCGAGCTGCTCGATAATGTAGGCGTCGAGATTCTGGTCGTGCAGCATTGTCGGGATGTCGTAGATGCTCACGACATCGATTGCGTTGACGACCGCAGCCTCGTCGACGTCACACATCAGCGCGATCTTGCGCTTGTTGGCCTCGGAAACCGGACGATCGCTGCGAAGCACCAGCGCATCCGGCTGGATGCCGATGGACCGCAGGGCTGCAACCGAGTGCTGGGTTGGCTTGGTCTTCTGCTCCCCGGAGGCACCCATGTACGGCACCAGGCTGACGTGAACAAAGAAGACATTCTTACGGCCGAGTTCGTGCCGCACCTGCCGAGCCGACTCGATGAACGGCTGGCTCTCGATGTCGCCGACCGTGCCGCCGATCTCGGTGATGATCACATCGGGGGCGGGGGTTCCGTCGGTTCCGGGTTGCGCTTGCAACCGCATCCGTCGCTTAATCTCGTCTGTGATGTGCGGGATGACCTGAACCGTGTCGCCCAGGTACTCGCCACGGCGTTCCTTCGCGATGACCTGCGAATAGATCTGACCGGTGGTGACGTTGGCCGCCTGGCTGAGGTTGATGTCGAGAAATCGCTCGTAGTGCCCGATGTCGAGATCGGTCTCTGCGCCGTCGTCAGTGACGAACACTTCACCGTGCTGGAAGGGGTTCATGGTGCCCGGATCCACGTTCAAATAGGGATCGAGCTTCTGCATCACGACGCGCAGGCCGCGAGCAGTCAGAAGGTTACCCAAACTCGCGGCGGTGAGGCCCTTACCGAGAGAGGAGACGACGCCCCCGGTAACGAAAATGTGCTTGGTAACGACCGCTTCAGATTTATCCACCACGGGGTTTCATACTATCCCCCGTTACTGACCGCTCGCCCCGACTCGCGGTGCGCTCTGAGCGGAAACCGGAATCAGCCGGCGTGGGCGGTCTCGAGCAGCTCGCGAGCGTGAGCGAGCGCCGTCTCGGAATTCGGGTTGCCACTGAGCAGCCGGGCCATCTCGGCGGTGCGCTCCTCGGCGTGGACGAGACGCACATTGCTGGAGGTGATCGAGCCGTCTGTGCCCTTCTCCACGACCAGATGATTGGTGGAGAAAGCGGCAACCTGAGCTAGGTGGGTGACGACGATTACCTGTGCCGAGGTAGCGAGTTGCGCCAGGCGGCGACCGACTTCCGTTGCGCTAGCTCCCCCGACTCCCGCGTCGATCTCGTCGAATACGAAGGTGGGAACCGGATCGGTCCCCGCAAGCACGACCTCGATCGCGAGCATGACGCGAGAGAGTTCACCGCCCGAGGCGCCTTTGCTGATCGGCCTCGGCTCCGCTCCCGGATGCGGGCGCAAGAGGATCGACACCTGATCCTTGCCGGTGAGTGAGTAGTCGGGCCGATCCTCAACGGTGACGGTGACGGCCGCACTGGCCATCGCCAGTGCCGCAAGTTCGCTCGTCACTCGCTCGGAGAGCTGCGCGGCGCCGCGGGTGCGCACCTCGGTTATGGCCGCCGCGAGTTCAATGACTTTCGCCCGATCCGCTTGTACATCGTCACGAAGCGCCTCAATGCGCGTCGAATCGTTGTCTAGCTCCAGAAGACGCCCACTGCCGGTATCCAGGTAGTCGATCGTGTCGTCCAGGGTGGGGCCGTACTTTCGCACGAGTGCGGCCAATTCCGCCCGACGCTCCTGCACCGTCTCGAGTTCGCGAGCACCGTCGGAGTCCAGTGCCGCGAGATAACTCGCGAGCTGTGTCGACAACTCGACCACGGTAAAGGATGCCGCGGCAATCCCCTCGGCGATCGGCCCGAGGGCCGCGTCATGCTCCGCGACACGTTCGAGCTGGCGGCGGGCCGAGGCGAGCATCCCCACCACATCTCGAGCTTCCTCGGAGGATTCGGACGACAGGATGTCGTGCGCTTGCGCCGCCGCGAACCTCAGGTCCTCAAGGTTCGTGAGTCGGTCGGCGCGCTCCGACAACTCCCGGTCTTCGCCGCGGCGAGGCATGGTGGTCTCAATCTGCACCATCGCCGCCCGCAATTCGTCGGCCTCGAGCGATCGGCGGTCGCGTTCCGCGACCAGCACGTCCAGTTCACCCTGATTTGCCTGCCATCGTCGGAATACCGTCTGGTACTCACCCAGCACCGCAGCGAGTTCGGCCCCGGCGAAGCGGTCGAGCGCTTCTCGCTGCGCGGTGGCGGACCGCAGCCGCACCTGATCGGACTGGCCGTGGACCACGACGAGCTGTTGGCCGATCTCGTTGAGCACACCGATTGGCGCGCTTCTACCGCCAACGACAGCACGGCTCCGCCCTTCTTGCGAGACGGAACGGCCGAGGATGAGTTCGCCCGCGTCCAATTCGCCCCCGGCGTCGCGCACTCGGTCAGCCACCGGGCCGTTGGTGTCGACCAACCAGCGACCCTCGACGACGGACTGGGCGCTGCCCGACCGGATTGCTGCGCTGTCGGCCCGTTCGCCGAGCAGTAACCCCAGAGCGGTTACGACCATCGTTTTGCCGGCACCCGTTTCGCCGGTGAGCGCGGTGAATCCCGGTCCCAGCGGCAGACGGGCTTCGCCAATGACGCCGAGGTTGCGGATGGAGATCTCTTCGATCACGAGGGCCGAGTCTCCTCGCTGACCGGACCGCGCCATCCGGTCACGGGAAGGTTGAATTTGTTGACCAGCCGATCCGTGAACGGTCCCTGCGACAGTCGTGCCAAACGAACGGGAATCGGTGAACGGCGCACCACGACTCGAGCGCCACTGGGCAGGTCGTGGGTGCGCCGACCATCGCACCAGAGCACGCCGCTGCCCTGAGTGCGATCGAGCACCTCCACCGCGAGGGCGGAGTCCGGGCCCACCACGAGCGGGCGGCTGAACAGCGCGTGCGGGCTCAGCGGAACAAGCAGCAGCGCGTCAAGGCTGGGCCAGACCACGGGTCCGCCCGCCGAGAACGAATAGGCGGTCGACCCAGTGGGTGTTGACATGACTACACCGTCGCAGCCAAACGACGACAGGGGGCGCCCATCCACCTCGATGACCACCTCGAGCATCCTCTCTCTGCTGGCCTTCTCGACGGTCGCCTCATTGAGAGCCCACGACTCGTAGATCACTTTCGCGTCGACCTTGACTCGAACGGAGAGCGTCATTCGCTCCTCGACCAGATAGTCGCGGGCCAGTGCCCGGGTGACTGTCTCGGCGAGCTCCTCCCGCTCGCTCTCGGCCAGGAACCCGACATGTCCGAGGTTCACTCCGAGCAATGGTGCGGTGCACCCCCGCGCGAGCTCAGCGGCGCGCAGGATCGTGCCGTCACCGCCCAGCACGATAACGAGTTCTAAGTCGCCGATCTGAACTGTGTCGCCAAGAACAACGATCGGAACCAGATCCGGTGCGACGGCCATGATGTCCGCGTACTCATCGGGGCTCAGCACGGGGGCGAGGCCGCCGGCAATGAGCTGCCGACACACAGTTATCGCCGCCTCGACGGAGTCGGCTCGACCGGTGTGCGCTACGACGAGAATGTGCCGTTCCTGTGTCACGGGCGTGTCGCTCCTCAACTCGTCGGCGTTCAGGCTCGGGCAAGCGCCGAGACCTCACCCCTCCATTCTGTCGGATTGCTACCGACAGACGCACTCAACCAGACCAGATACTCTCGGTTTCCCGCGTTCCCCGCGATTGGGGAGGGCAGGATGCCCGCTGTGGGCAGCCCCAAGTCCCACGCCGCCCAGAGCACAGCGTTGATGGCATCCTCGCGCAGGCCGGGCTCGCGCACGATACCCTCGCGCACTCCGGTGCGGCCGACCTCGAATTGTGGCTTGATCAGCAGCACGAAGTCGGCGGCCAGCCCGACTGTGTCGACCAGAGCCGGCAGCACCACTGCGAGGGAAATGAAACTCAAGTCACCCACCACGAGCGAAGGAATCTCCGCAACCCCGCTTTCGCGTCGAAGGCTCTCAGCGCTCAGGTATCTGGCATTGCTGCCCTCGACGACACTGACCCTCTGATCGGAACGAATGGAGTGCACCAACTGCCCATGCCCAACATCCAGAGCGATAACCCGAGCCGCGCCCCGCTCGAGCAGCACCTGAGTGAAGCCGCCGGTAGAGGCACCCACATCGAGGCAGAGGCGACCCTGCGGGTCGACGGCGAAACCGTCGAGTGCGGCGATGAGCTTGTGCGCCGCGCGACTGACGTAGTGGTCGGATGATGCGATCGCGAGCACTCGCGCGTCATCCACCTTGCTGGATGCTTTGACCACCGTCGCACCGTCGACACTCACGAGGCCCGCCGCGATCAGGGTCGCTGCGTGCGTTCGCGACCGCGCGAGCCCCCGGGCAGCGAGGGCTGCGTCGAGACGCTGCTCAGCCATTCGACGGCGAAGCGTCCCCGCCCTCGAGACGGGACTGAAGTTCCTCGTGCACCTGTGCGAACGCTGAAGCCCGTGACTCGAGAGGCTGATCTTCGATGAGGCGCAATCGCGACAGCAGGGCATCCGTCTCGCTGCCTGCGTCGATCCGGCCGATCGAATCCGGCGCCGCGCTCTGCTGCTCACTCATGATCACGAATATAGTTCCGCGGGCACGTCGAGCGCGTAAATGGCCAGACCCGAGTTCCAGATTGCTGCGGCTCCGGCGCGAAGAAGATCGATGCCCGAGCCGGATTCGACGGTGAGAATGCTACCCGACCTGCGCACTCGCGCCTGCCCGACCACCGTGTCTACGTGACCGTGCGACTCCTCAGTCGCGGTCAAAGGGTAGACCTCGTGGAGCCCTCGAAGATCGTCAAGAATATAGGTCGGGCGTTCGTCGACACTCGCAGCGAGCACTTGCTTCGCTCGATCGATTCCCGTAAGCACCAGCGCCGAAGGGATGCCGGCGCGGTTCGCGCCCACAATGTCGGTGTCGAGGCGGTCGCCCAGCATGAGTGCCGCGCGCGAGCCGAACCGAGCAAACGCCTCCTCGAAGATGGCAACCTCGGGTTTGCCGGCGACGACCGGTAGACGACCGACCGCCGTGTGAACCGCCGAAACTAGGGTGCCGTTGCCCGGGGCGATCCCCCGCGCCTGGGGGATGGTCCAGTCCGTGTTTGTCGCCACCCACGGAATACCGGCGCCCCCGGCGTTGAGCGCAAACGACGCTTCTGCCAGATGCACCCAGCCGACGCTGGGATCGAAACCCTGAATGACCGCCGCTGGCGCATCGAGGGCCGACCGAGTGACGACGAATCCCCCGCGCTCAAGTTCGGAGGTGAGACCTTCGCCGCCGACCACGAGCACAGTCGAACCGTGAGGAACGAGGTCGGCAAGAAGTCGCACGGCGGCCTGTGGACTCGTGACAACATCTGAAGGGTGAACCGTGAGACCGAGTTCGCGAAGGTGCGCGGCGACCGCAACGTCGGTTCGCGATGCGTTATTCGTCAGATAGCCGACCTTGACCCCCGAGTGGAGTGAGTTCATGCTCTCAACGGCATATTCGATGGCCCCGGGTCCGCGGTAGATCACACCATCGAGATCTGCCAACACTACGGCGACACCGTCGAGCGGGGTGCTATCGGTCATCCGGGCTCGCCATCCTCACCAAACTCTTCGAACACCTCGATGACGTCGTCTGCCGGATCGGTCTCGTCGAGAGCGTCGGATGCTCGCTCGGCTCGAGCGAACCACTCTGCCGCCTCGGCGGTGCGACCCAGTTCCTCAAGCACGGTCGCGTAGGCGTCGAACAGGCCGGGACTCCAGGAATACGCCACGCTCGGGTTGAGCTGTGGAATTTCGAGCTCGGCCAGGGCCGCATCGGGCTGCCCCAAATCCAATCGGGCGCCGGACATCGCGATCGCGAGTTCCACCTGCACGGGTACAGGAAGAGTTGAGCGCGACACGGATCTACCGAGCTCGAGCGCACGATCGGGGCGGCCCATACCCCGCTCGCTGTCAACCATCATGGGGAGCTGGTCGTCTCGACCGGTGATCCGTCGGTACGTGCGGAGCTCGCGGAGCGCGAGCCCGTAGTCACCGGTCGAGTACGCGGTGATCGCGAGAGTTTCTCGCACGATGCCGATCCGCCCCGCACGACGCGCGGCCGAGATGGCGTGCTGATGGGCCAGCGCGGGGTCCTCGTCGATGAGACGCGCTGCCATGACGAGGTGGCGGGCTACCCCCTCCGCGTTCTCCTTGCTGAGAGTTTTTAGTTCGTTGCGGGCGACCCGATCCAGATCTCCGGGCACGACGTCTTCCGGAATTTCCGGGGCATCGTGGTGGGCGCGCACGGAGCGGATGCCGAACGGGTCGCGATCTTCTGGCAGTTCTCGCACGCGCGCAGATGCATCCCCGCGGGCGGGAGCGCCACCCTTCGTCCAGAGGCGCTTCTCGTCGGGCTTGCCGGAGCGCGCGCCCGCACCACGCGTCGCCGGCTTGGCGCCGCGCGGATCTCGCTTTCCTGGCACATCGTTCATTGCTGTTCTCCAAAAAGGGACGTTAACGCAAAATAGCCACCCCACTCTGTGTATCACAGAGGGGGTGGCCACTTTACAAAGAAGTCCGGCGGTGTCCTACTCTCCCACAAGGTCCCCCTTGCAGTACCATCGGCGCAGAGAGTCTTAGCTTCCGGGTTCGGAATGGGACCGGGCGTTTCCCTCTCGCTATGGCCGC
>JBBQZJ010000042.1:0-11530 GCA_038207805.1 Actinomycetales bacterium
CGGGCGATGTCGCGATCACGCTCGGCCAACTCCTGCCCCAGGCCGAGGTCATCGTCGTCACGACCCCGCAGCCCGCCGCGGCCGAGATCGCCGAGCGCAGTGCTCTGGTGGCACGTCAAACCGGTCAGACCGTGATTGGGGTCGTCGAGAACATGGCCGGCCTTGCCCGACCCGACGGCACCGTGCTCGACCTGTTCGGTTCCGGTGGTGGGGCGGATGCGGCTGCGCGCCTGAGCACGCCCGGGCATCCGGTGTCGGTGCTCGCGTCGATTCCGCTGAGCGTCGCGCTGCGCGAGGGGGGCGACGCCGGGCTGCCCGTCGTACTGACCCAGCCCGATGACCCGGCGGCAGTCGTGATTCGGGCCTTGGCCGATACGCTGGCAACCCGTGCGCGCGGGCTGGCTGGCCGCAAGCTCGGGCTTACCGTCACCTAGTACTCACTCGAAGGTGCGAGCGACCAACTCGGTAAGTAGCCGCTCGGTGAGCTGCCGCGGCAGCGCCTCGACGAGCGCGAGAAACGGTGCCATGCGTTCGGGAAGGCCGGCGCCTTCCGACACCAACCCGATGCCTCGCAGGATGTCGAAGGCTGTCTCCGAGTCGAGAGGACCGAGGCCCAGGCCCTCCGGGAGCGCCGCGAGCACCTGCTCGGGGGTGACCGGGGGAACACCCCGCACTTGCTCCGCCGCCGCCACCAGCGCCGCCGCGAGTTCGGGAAGCACGGCGGCAGTCACGGGGGTAATCGTGAGATGCGTGGTGCGGGGCAGCGCCGGGCCGTCGGCCTGAGCGAGCCCGGGCTGAAGCTGAAGGAACCAGCCGTGGGTCTTGGCCTGATCCGCCCAGTGATGGGGGTCGACTCGCTCCTCGACGGCCACCGACTCATCTGTGGCAACCGCCAGCAGTGGGCCGACCGGAGTTCCGACGACGCGGAGTCCCGGGATGCTCCCGACAAGTTCGATCAGCGCGGTGGTCGACTCGAGACAGGATTTGGCGAGCTCTGCAAATCCGTCACGCCCGAGCGCCTTCGCGATCGCCCACGCCGCGGCAAGAGCTCCCGCCGACTTCGATCCCAACATCGTCGGGTTAACCACCGGGTAGCCCGGCCATCCGGTGGTCGCGAAGTATTGTGCGCGCTGGCGGTCGCGTCCCCGCTGCAGCAGCACCGATACGCCCTTGGGTGCGTAGCCAAACTTGTGGAAGTCGGCGCTGATGCTGGTGACACCGGGCACCCTAAAGTCCCACGGATCGAGGCCGGGCCAAAACGGGAGCACGAGACCGCCGATGCACGCGTCGACGTGGCAGGCGATGCCGCGCGACTGGGCCGCTGCTGCGACCGCCGCGATCGGGTCGAGGGCCGCGTGCGGGTAGCTGGGTGCCGACACGACGGTGAGTGCGACATCCGGCCCCATCCTCGCAATCAGGCTCTCCGCGGCCACCCGTCCATCGGGCTGGACCGGAACCAGGTCGAGCTCGAGCCCGAAGTAGTGCGCGGCCTTCTGGAAGGCGGCGTGCACCGTCACCGGCGCAAGCAGTCTCGGCTTGTCGCTGGTCGAGCCAGCTGCTTTGGTCGAGCCCGCTGCCCATACGTCCCTGGCGGTCTTCACCGCGAGCAGACAACTCTCGGTGCCGCCGGTTGTGACGTTTCCCACGACCTCGCCATCGCCGTTCAGCAGGTCGCGAGCGAACGCCACAACCTCGCGTTCCATGACGGCAACCGAGGTAAACGTCGTCGGGTCGAGACCATTGACCGGTTGCACCATGCGGATCGCTGCCGCCGCCAACTCGTCGAGTTCTGCTAGCCCGGAGTCATAGACGTAGCTGAGCACCCGCCCGCCGTGGGTTGGCGCGTCGGCCGCGCGCAACTCTGCAAGTCGCGCCAGAATCGATGCCGGCTCCTCGGCAAACACGGTCACGCGTCGATGTCCACGCGCCGCAACGGGTAGCGCAGGAACGAGCCAAGGGAGGCCGCAATGATCAGCGCTGGCACCACACTGAAGCTCAACACGATACCCACGATCGCCGAATCCGGCTGTGTCAGCGTCTGGCCGCCAACAGATTCGAGGTAACCGGATGCCGCGAGCACAATTGTGAGCACGGTCGCCCCGAGCGCCATTCCCGTCGTTTCACCCGCAGTCCACACACCACCAAAAGTGCCGGCACTGCCGTCGCCTTCGGTCACAGCATCGTGGGAAATCACGTCGGGCAGCATCGACATTGGCAGCGACTGCATGCCTGCGTAGCCCGCCCCGGCGAGCGCGACAGGCGCGTAGAGCCATTCACCCGGGAACCAGATGAGCAAAGTCATCGACAGTGCGGCGATACCGAACAGTGCCGAGGCAAGCACGAAGGTGCGCTCCTTGCCGATTCGGCGCGACACGATCGCCCAGAGCGGGGCGAACAGAATCGCGGGGGCGATGAGCGACAGGAACAGAATGGTGACGCCGGTGTCGAGCACCCAGCGGGCCACATACTGTGCACCGGCGAGCATGAGGCCGGTCGCAAGCCCCTGCAGCAGGAAGGTGAACAACAGGGCCCGGAACGGCTGGCTCCGGCGCAATGCGTGCACGCCCTTGCGGTAGTTGTCGGCCAAGGAGAACGTCGGCACGTCGGTGCGATCGCCCGCGCGTGCGACAAACGACGACGCGAGCATCCCGCCGCCGATGACCAACCCCGCGACGATCGCCATGACGAGATATCCAAGGTGTTCGTCAGCGAACGCATCCCTGATCTCTGGGGCGCCCGCGCCGAACAGCAAGATCGCGACCGTCAACACGACGACTCGCGCCGAGATCAGCCGCGTGCGCTCGTCGTAGCCCTGAGCAAGTTCGGCGGGCAGTGCGATATAGGGCACTTGAAACAGGCTGAACGCAGTTGCCGTGATCGAGAACGCTATCAGCACCCAGAGGCCGGAGATCAGCGGTGAGACTCCCGCCGGCACGGCGAACGTGAGGACGAAGAAGATCGGCAGCCCGATCGCGCCCGCGACCATGAAGGGGCGTCGCGATCCGGTTCGGGCGAGGCTGCGATCGCTGCGGGCGCCGATGACCGGATCGATAATCACGTCCCACACTTTGGCGACGGTGACGAGAGCGCCCGCTGCGAGCGCGGCGATGCCCAGTGTGTCGGTCAAGTAGAACACCAGCACGAGGCCGGGCAGTGTTGCGAAACCACCCGTGCCGAGCGAACCGATGGCATAGGTGGCGATGGTCTTTCGGGTGAGCACCCGCGGCTCTGCGGTCATGATGCCGAGTGTATCGGCAGCGCCGAGCGTAGGCTGTCGACATGACTGCAACGACACCAACGGCGGTGTTCAGTGTCGACACCGCTGACGATCTGTGCGGCGACCTGACCGCGACATCCGGCGTGACCGTCACGGTAATCGCTCCCTTCACCGGCACACCCTTACACGAACTGCCGCAGTCCACGGCCGCCGACGTGGCGGATGCCGCCGCTGCCGCCCGTGCGGCCCAGCGTGCTTGGCACTCAGCCGGCTACGCCCACCGCCGAGCGGTGCTGCTCAGAGGGCACGATCTGCTGCTGGAGCGCAAGGACGCCCTGCTGGACATCGTTCAGACCGAGACCGGTAAGACCCGCGGGCAAGCATTCGAGGAACTGTTCCAGGGTGCTTCGATTGCTCGGTACTACGCGGTCAAGGCCCGCAGCATCCTGTCAGATCATCGCCGGCGTGCCACTATCCCGGTGATAATGCAAACTCGGGTCAACTATTCTCCCAAGGGTCTCGTCGGCGTCATCACCCCGTGGAACTACCCCCTTGCCCTGTCACTCATGGATGTTTTGCCGGCGCTGGCGTCGGGGAATGCGGTACTTCAGAAGGCCGATAATCAGGGCGCGCTCTCGATTCTTGCGTCGCGACGAGCCTTCATCGATGCCGGGGTGCCGGCGGCGCTGTGGGGTGTTGTGGCGGGTCCGGGCAATGAGATCGGCAATGCGGTTGTGGATGCCTCGAACTACGTGTGCTTCACCGGATCCACAGCGACCGGCACCACAGTGGGTGTTCGGGCGGCTCACGCACTTCACGGAGCGTCGCTCGAACTGGGCGGAAAGAACCCGCTCATTGTGCTCGACGGCGTCGACCCGGTGAAAGCAGCCGCTGGCGCTGTCTACGGCTGTTTCTCGTCAATGGGCCAGCTGTGTGTGTCGATTGAACGCATCTACGTGCATACCAGCGTCGCCGATGCCTTTACGTCGGCGTTCGCGCAGCGGGTGCGCGAACTTACGTTGGGACCCGCGCTCGACTACACAACGGACATGGGATCACTCACCCTGGCCGCACAACTCGAACGGGTCGCGGCCCACGTCAACGATGCCACGGCCAAGGGTGCGACGGTCATTGCCGGTGGGAGAGCACGTCCCGATTTGGGGCCCTTCTTCTACGAGCCCACCGTTCTTACGGGCGTCACCAGCGAGATGGAGTGCTTTGCGAATGAGACCTTCGGCCCGGTGGTCGCGATTCAGGTGTTCGACAACGAAGACGACGTAGTCACGGCCGCCAACGCGACCGAGTTCGGGCTCAACGCATCCATCTTCTCCCGGTCGCGCCGGCGAGCGCGCGCCCTCGCCAAGCGGATCGACGCCGGCAGCGTCAACATCAATGAGGGTTATCGTGCGAGCTTCGGAAGCGTCGACGCCCCAATGGGCGGCATGAAGAACTCGGGTGTCGGGCGACGCAACGGGCCGGAGGGCATCCTGCGCTTCGTGGAGGCACGAACTATCTCGGAGTCCACCGGCATCCTCGCACTCCCCAGGACCGGCGAGCAGTGGTCGCGCCTCGGCCCCCTCATGATGCTGGTTTTGCGCGTGTTTAAGGGCATGCGGCGCGGCTAACTCGGGGCCAACGGGACCGGTCGTCAGGTCGATTCGCCGTCGAAGGGTGTAGCAGCGCCCTCCGCGATCTTGCGCTGTCGCTGGGCGTACGCCGACTCCACGGGGGGTTTCACGGTCACCGGGGCCTCTTCCGTGAGCGCCTCGCGGATGATTCGGCGCGGGTCGTACTGGCGGGGGTCGAGCTTCTTCCAGTCGATCTCGTCGAAGTCGGGACCCATCTCCTCGCGCATCCGGTCTTTCGCACCGTTGGCAAATTCGCGCAGCTTGCGCACGAGCCGGGCGAGTTGGGATGCGTAATACGGCAAGCGCTCGGGGCCGAGCAGAAAGACGGCAATGATCCCGATGATCAGGAGCTTGTCGAAGGTGAGGCCGAAGGACACTCGTTCAGGATAGTCGGCCCCAGTGTGTCCTGCGTCTACAGTGGAGCCAATGAGGAGCCAGACGTGTCCGACAAACAACTGAGCTGGAAGTTCGCCGAAGAGTTTGTCGTCGAACCCGCCGAGATTGCACTCGCGCGCCAACATTCTCTCGAGCTCGGGGTGGAAGCGGTCGCCCCGTCGGTCGGGTCGCAGCTCGCTGTGATTGCCGCGGCAACCGCAGCAACGAGCATCATCGAAATCGGAACCGGCGTCGGCGTCAGCGGGCTCTGGCTGCTGACCGGGGCTCGCGATGCGGTGCTCACCTCGATCGATGTCGAGCTCGACTATCACACGGTGGCGCGAAAGTCCTTCGCGGATGCGGGCATAGCCGCCAACCGTGTTCGCCTTATCGGCGGTCGCGCGTCTGAGGTGCTCCCCCGCATGAACGAGGCAAGCTACGACATCGTGTTCATCGACGCCGACCCCGGCTCCGTGATCGATTATGTCGAGCACGGTCTTCGGCTGCTGCGCCGCGGAGGAACTGTACTCATCGCCCACGCCCTGTGGCGCGGCCGAGTTGCCGATCCAGCTCAGCGGGATGACACCGTCGCCGATTTCCGGATGCTGCTGAGTGAGATCGCCACCTCGGATGCTGTGCTCAGCGCGCTCTCACCGGTCGCGGACGGCTTGCTTCAGCTCACCAAGATCAGCGACTAACGCGAGCCCCCCGGTAGCACGCCCGCCCTTTTCCGCGGTTCACCGCAGTCGAGCCGCAATCGGGTTCCGTGCGCGCAAGGGTCTGCGTTCACCCCGTGGTCCGCAGGACAGCGCGCTGGATGCTGGTGCCGCCGTGATCTCGAAGCCACTCGTCGACATGGTGTACCTCGCAAAAGTCGGGCGGTCTCGGGCACCCCTCGGCCGTGCATCCGCCGTCCCGGGCGGCGAGACCTACCCGCTGACGACGCCTTGTGGAGAAGAAGAAACGACGGACTAGGCCGGAGCCACAACCCCGGCGAGTGCGTCGTGAAGCTCGCGTGCCTCGGCGTCATTCACTGACACCACGAGACGACCGCCGCCCTCAAGGGGAACGCGCACAACAATCAGGCGACCTTCCTTGACAGCCTCCATCGGCCCGTCACCGGTCCTCGGTTTCATGGCTGCCATTGATCGACCCCTTTCACGTGCCGCTGCAGAAAAGCGCGACTCTTCTATTATCGTTCATTCCGCGCGCGGGGGAAACCGAGCGTCCCGTCGAGCCCGCCGGGATTACGGCGGCGTCCAGTCGTAGCCGTCGACCCACCACGCCAGATGGATCCACGCGACCTGCCCGGCGATAGACAGCAGCACGATTGCAACCCGATAGAGCCGGGATCGTGGCTGGGCGAGCACACCCAGCAGCGGGAACAGGGGCACAAGGAGGCGAAACGTGCTCGACTGCGGGAAGAATACCGCGAGCAGATAGAGAGCGTAGCTGGCGACCCAGAACCGGAGGTCGGGACCGAGCCGCCTCGCCCACGGCGTAAACAAGAACCCGAAGAAGCCGAGTACGACCAGCGCGACCACGCCAACCAGCAGCGGCGCGGGGATCGACCACCACGACCCCCAGAATCCCGCGGCCTGCAACCACGGCGTGAACGGCACCAGTTCGCCATACCCGACGTACGCCGATCGCCAGGCCAGTTCCGTATCGGTGTACGCCGTTGGAGAGCCGGTGAGCCCCCACGCGACCACCAGCCAAGCAACACCCATGACCGCGCTGAACAACCCGACGACGACGGATGCCACCCGCTCGCGAAGTGGAAACTCCTGGCGACCCCGAATCCACCAGCGATACACGACGTGCATGAGCATGGCGAGCGCGAATGCGAGCCCACTGGGTCTCGTCAATGCCATGACCGCGATGACGGGCAGCATGATCCAGTAGCGACGCCTCAGCAGCAGGTACAACGCTAGCGTCAGCAGGAACGTGTGCATCGACTCGGCGTATGAGACCTGCAAGATCGGCGAGAGCGGAGCGAAACAGAACAGCACGACCGCGAACAGCGCGGTGTTCGATCCCACCACCAGACTCATCAAGCGGTAGAACAACAGCGCCGTACCGAGCGCAAAGCCCAGCGAAACGATCACGCCGGCGATCGAGAAGTCGAGCGTTGTGATGAGCATGACGAATCGAACCAGTGCCGGATAGGCCGGCATGAACGCCCACGCGCTCTCTCCGACGTGGCCATCGGGCGTTATCGGTAACTCGGTCGGGTATCCGACTACCGCGATGATGTAGTACCAGTGGCCGTCCCAGATTTTGGCGAAATCGAAATAGCCGGGGGATGCACCCGTCCAGGCATTCGCGGGCTGTGCCGCCGCGTAGGCAAGCAGCAGACCGGTCGTGACAATGCGCGACGCGACAAAGATCGCGACGATCTTCCACCACCACTGGGCGCGGTGGAGCGTGCCTACCTCGTCGCTGTCAGCCACGCCCGCAACCCTCGCTCGCAGGCGATAATCTCCGCCACATCGACCCGCTCGTCGTCGGCGTGTGCCTTCAGAGGATCGCCGGGCCCGTAGTTGACCGCGGGAATTCCGAGTGCCGAGAAGCGGGCGACATCCGTCCAGCCGTATTTCGGGTATGCAACGCCGCCGACCGCCGCCAGAAATTCCCGAGCCAGTGGCGCGTCGAGACCGGGGCGCGCACCGGGTGCGATGTCAGTCACCTCGATGTCGTAACCCGCAAAAAGCTCGCTCAGGTACGCGATCGCATCGTCGGCGGAGCGGCTGGGTGCGAAACGGTAGTTGACGCTGACAACCGCCTCGTCGGGGATCACGTTGCCCGCGACCCCACCCGAGATGCCGACGGCGTTGAGCCCCTCTCGGTAGACCAGCCCGTCGACCTCGATCTCTTCGGCAACGAAGTTCGCGAGAATGTCCAAGACCGGGGCAAGCGAGTGGATGGCGTTGCTCCCCACCCAGGAGCGCGCGCTGTGGGCCCGCACCCCGGTGGCCCGAATGTCGATGCGGGCCGTGCCATTGCATCCGCCCTCGACGGTCGCGCTCGTCGGCTCGCCGAGGATGGCGAAGTCGCCGTGCAGCAGCTCGGGTCTCGTGGCGGCCAGGCGGCCGAGCCCGTTGAGCTGGCTCGCCACCTCTTCGTGGTCGTACCAGATCCAGGTCACGTCAACCCTAGGTTCGGTCAGCTCGGCCGCGAGCTTGAGTGCGACGGCGACTCCCGCTTTCATGTCGACGGTTCCCCGGCCCACGAGAAAGTCGCCGTCGATCCGCACCGGGAGGTTGCCGTTGACGGGAACGGTGTCGATGTGCCCCGCGATCACGACCCGCCGATCACGGCCCAGCGCCGTGCGAGCGACCACTGCGTCGCCGTCGCGGAACAGTTCGAGGTGACTCAGCCCCGCAAGGCTGAACTCGATCGCGTCCGCGATGGCACGCTCATTGCCCGACACCGACTCGATGTCGCAGAGCGCTCGGGTCAGGTCACTCGAACTGCCAGACAGATCGAGCATGGAGTGAGGGGGATCGGTGACGGGCACCAAGCCAGTTTAAGTACTCTGGGTACATGACTTCACGCGCGGCCTGGGGATACGGCCTGGCGACGGTTGCCGGCGATGGCACGGTGCTCGATACCTGGTTCCCGGCGCCCCGGCTCGGTGCTCGGCCAGCGGCAGCAGATCCGCACATCGCCCCGGCCGAATTCGAGTCTCTGGAGGGAGCCGACGCGCGCCGAAATGTGCACCTGAGCTTCGTGACGACCGAAGTGGATCTGGATGCACCGCCGGCATCCACGTCGGACGCCTATCTTCGACTGCACCTTCTCAGCCACCTACTCGTGGCTCCCAACACCATCAACCTGGATGGCCTGTTCGGCCAGCTGCCGACCGTCGTCTGGACCAACGCGGGCCCCGTTCATCCGGCCGACTTCCAGCGGTTACGAGCGCAGCTGCAGCGCGCCGGCATCGCGGCGACCGGCATCGACAAGTTCCCGCGGATGCTCGACTACGTCTGCCCCGACCGCGTTCGCATCGCGGATGCCTCGCGCGTTCGCCTCGGCGCCCACCTCTCCCCCGGCACGACCGTGATGCACGAGGGTTTCGTCAACTTCAATGCGGGAACGCTCGGCACCTCCATGGTCGAGGGGCGCATCTCGCAGGGCGTCGTCGTCGGTGACGGTGCGGACATCGGCGGCGGGGCATCCATCATGGGCACCCTGTCTGGCGGCGGCACTCAGCGGGTATCGATCGGTGCCCGAGCGCTTCTGGGGGCGAACTCTGGGGTTGGAATAGCGATCGGCGATGACACAGTGGTCGAGGCCGGGCTCTACGTGACGGCCGGAACCAAGGTGACCGTTCTCGGCACCACCGAACCACAGACGGTCAAGGCGGTCGAACTGAGTGGGGTGGCCGGGCTGCTGTTCCGCCGCAACTCGGTGACCGGTGCCGTCGAGGTTCTCCGCCGCGACGGTCTGGGCGTCGAGCTCAACTCCGCGCTGCACTCGTAGGTGCGCTCGGCGGTTTTTGCCGCGAGTTCGCCTCCAGATCGTTGAGGTCGCCGAGCAGCCTCAACAGGCGATCCCCCCGCTCTCTCTTGTATCTCGCGTCGGGGCGAGCGCCGGTTGAACTCGTGGCCTTGGCGGTGATGGATGCCCCGATCTCCTCCCACGCCGCGGCGTGCGCGCCCACAACGAGACCTCGCACAAACTCGTCGTCGGCTCTGAGCTCACGCAACCGCTCGGCCAGGCGGCCGGAAACGGTAGCGCGCTGGTCAAGCGGAGCGACGTCGGCCTGACGATAGTCCGAATGACTCGTCGCGCCTCCACCGCGTGACGCCGCGATGTCACGGGCTTGGGTGATGCGCAGGGCATCCCCGTCTTTCTCGGTCGCTAGATTCTCGAGCTCTTGCTGGACTGCTTCGGTGGTGCGCTCGATCGAGTAGTCCACGCGGTCGCGCAGAGCCTTGAGGATGACAAGGTTCGTGACCGCGAGACGAATGGCGGCCGCCGCAATGAGAACACCGTCATCCACCATCTCGTCGATGCTGGCGTGATGCACGACTGTCGGCGGCACGTAGCGGCCAAGACTGAATCGTCTACCGCGTCGAAACCATTTCATAGCTCCCCCGGGACGAGGAGGCCCTAACGCGCGGGCCAGGGTCGGGCCGGCTGGCCCGTGTACAACTGCTGTGGGCGACCGAGCTTCGTCTTCGGGTCGTCGTTCATTTCGCGCCAGTTGGCGATCCAGCCCGGCAGGCGACCGATGGCGAACAGCACGGTGAACATGCGCGTGGGGAATCCCATCGCCTTGTAGATGACGCCGGTGTAGAAGTCGACGTTGGGGTAGAGCTTGCGCTCGATGAAGTAGTCATCGCTGAGCGCGACCGCCTCGAGCTCCTTGGCGATGTCGAGCAGGTCATCCTTCACGCCGAGGGCGGCGAGCACCTCGTCGGCGCTCTCCTTCACGAGCTTGGCGCGGGGGTCGAAACTCTTGTAGACACGGTGACCGAAGCCCATGAGACGGATGCCGTCTTCCTTGTTCTTGACCCGCTCGACGAAACGCTCCACACCCTCGCCGGAGTCCTTGATCGATCCGAGCATCCGCAGCACTGCCTCGTTTGCGCCGCCGTGCAGCGGACCATACAGCGCGTTGATCCCGGCCGAAATCGAGGAGAAGATGTTCGCCTCGGTCGAGCCGACGAGACGCACCGTCGACGTCGACGCGTTCTGTTCGTGGTCCTCGTGAAGAATGAGCAGGCGATCCAGCGCCGTCGACAGCACGGGGTCAACCACGTACGGCTCGGCCATGGTGCCAAAGTTGAGCTTCAAAAAATTGTCGACGAAGCTCAGGCTGTTGTCTGGGTAGAGAAATGCCTGACCGAGCGACTTCTTGTGCGCGTAGGCCGCGATCACCGGAAGCTTCGCGAGTAGGCGAATCATCGAGATCTCGACCTGCTCGGGGTCGTGCGGGTCGAGCGAGTCCTCGTAATAGGTCGAGAGCGCCGACACTGCACTCGACAGTACAGACATGGGATGCGCGCTGTGTGGCAGCGCGTCGAAGAAGCGGCGCAGGTCTTCGTGCAGCAGAGTGTGGCGGCGAATCTTGTCGTCGAACTCGGCCAGCTCTGACGCAGTAGGCAGCTCGCCATAAATCAGCAGCCACGCGACCTCGAGGTACGTGGAGTTCTTGGCGACATCCTCGATGGGATACCCGCGATAGCGCAGGATGCCCTTGTCGCCGTAGATGAAGGTGATGTCGCTTCTGGTCGACGCCGTGTTGAAGAAGCCCTGATCCAGGGTCGTGAAACCGGTTTGCTTGACGAACGTGGAAATA
>JBBQZJ010000043.1:0-11400 GCA_038207805.1 Actinomycetales bacterium
TGCAAGGCGTACAACGCGGCGACCGAGTCGCAGCGCGGCAATGTCATCCCCGTCGAGATCACCGTCTACGAGGACCGCTCGTTCACGTTCATCCTGAAGACCCCGCCCGCGGCCGAACTCATCAAGAAGGCCGCCGGAGTCGCGAAGGGGTCACCGACCCCGCACACCGTCAAGGTCGCGAAGCTGACCAAAGAGCAGGTTCGCTCGATCGCCGAGATGAAGATGGTTGACCTCAACGCCAACGACATCGAGGGCGCAGCGAAGATCATCGCGGGCACCGCCCGTTCCATGGGAATCTCGGTGGAGGCGTAATCATGGCTACGAAATCCAAGGCATACCGCGCCGCAGCGGAAAAGATCGAAGAGGGCAAGTTCTACACCCCCAGCGAGGCAGTAGCCGTCGCAAAGGTGACCGGCTCGAAGAAGTTTGACTCGACCGTCGAGGTCGCGCTGAAGCTCGGTGTTGACCCGCGTAAGGCAGACCAAATGGTGCGCGGAACCGTCATCCTGCCGCACGGCACGGGCAAGACGGCACGCGTCATCGTGTTCGCTACGGGACCGGCAGCGGATGCCGCGATCGCGGCCGGTGCCGACGAGGTCGGTGGAGCCGAACTCATCGACAAGGTGGCCGCCGGCTACACGTCGTTTGATGCTGCAGTCTCGACTCCCGAGCTCATGGGTCAGGTCGGCCGCCTCGGTAAGGTTCTCGGCCCCCGCGGCCTCATGCCGAACCCGAAGACGGGCACCGTGACGCAAGACACCGCTAAGGCAGTGTCTGACATCAAGGGCGGAAAGATCGAGTTCCGCGTCGACAAGCACGCCAACGTGCACTTCGTTGTCGGAAAGGCGGGCTTCAGCGAGGCTCAGCTCAGCGAGAACATCAAGGCAGCGCTCGACGAGATCGTTCGCTCCAAGCCCAGCTCGTCGAAGGGACGCTACATCACGAAAGCGACCGTCTCGACGACGTTCGGCCCGGGCATCCCGATCGACGTCAACGTTCTCTAGAAGATCGTCATCGCGCTAGGGGTCAGCTTCGGCTGGCCCCTTGTGCGTACTGTGGAGTCGTGCACGGTGATATGACTGTTCGGCTTGCGAACCCGCAGGATGCTTCGCGCCTTCACGACCTGGCCGCGGCGACCTTCCCGCTCGCCTGCCCGCCCGATACGACGGCATCCTCGATTGCTGAGTTCATTGGGTCCCACCTTTCCGAGAACGCATTTGTGGGTTACCTCGCCGACCCGAGCCGGCAGATCTTTCTCGGGGAGATGGACGGCGAGGCGGCCGGCTATACGATGGTCGTTTTCGGCGAACCCGGGGATGCGGATGACGCTTCCGCAGTCGGCACTCGACCTACCGCCGAGCTGAGCAAGTGCTACGCACTGCCGGCCGCGCACGGAACGGGTCTGGCCGCGGCGCTCGTGCGGGAGGGTTGCGATGCGGCACGGAGTCGCGGCACGCGCAGCATGTGGCTCGGAGTGAATCAACAGAACGCACGGGCGATCCGGTTCTACGAGAAGCAGGGATTCGTGCGGGTCGGTACGAGGAAGTTTCTCGTGGGGGATCGTTACGAGGACGACTTCGTGCTCGAGCGCGCCCTCTAGGGCAGAGCCCGCTTTAGCCCTCCGAGACCTTGAGCACGATCTTGCCGCGAGTGTGGCCCGTCTCCAGAGCCGTGTGGGCGGCCGCAGCCTGATCCAGTTCGAAGACCTGGTCAATGTAGACGCGCACGTCGCCGGACTCCAGTAGCCGCGAGATCACCGCCAGCGTCGCGCCGTCCGCCGGAACTCGGTAGCCGGTTGCGCGCATTCCCGCCGCTGCTGCATCCTCTGCCATTGTCGGCCAGCCGGCCGAAGGCAAACTCACGATGAGACCACCGGGCTTGAGCGTGGCCAGCGACCGGGATGCCGTGTTGTCAACAAGGTCTCCGATCAGATCGATGACGACATCGACGTCGCGAACGACGTCGTCAAAACGGGTCGTCGAGTAGTCGATCACCTCGCGGGCACCCAATTGTTTGAGCCACCGAGCGTTGCGCTCGGATCCGGTCGTGGTCACGTGCGCTCCGAAGAATTCGGCGAATTGCACGGCGAAGTGACCGACCCCGCCTGCTCCGGCGTGAATCAGCATTCGCTGCCCTTCGTGAGCCTTCGCGACATCGACGACGGCGCCCCATGCGGTCAGTGCGGCAAGTGGCACTCCCGCGGCTTCAACGTGCGAGAGCGCCCGCGGCTTCTTGGCGACAGAGGTGCTCGGCACGGTGAGGTATTCGGCGTAGGAGCCCCCGTAGCGCGGCACCATCGTCATGCCGTACACCTCGTCGCCGGGCTTGATGGGGTGCGATTCGTAGGGTGACTCGGTGACGATGCCGCTGAAGTCGTTGCCGAGAACGACAGGGAACGAGCCGATTGCCGCCGCGGCACCGCGTCCGGCCCGGGTCTTGGCATCGATCGGGTTGACTCCGGCCGCAACCACCTTGATGAGAAACTCGGCGTTGACCCGCGCTGGCACCTCGAGGGTGGCGACATGCAGCACTTCGGGACCACCGAACGCGTCAATCGCGATTGCTCGCATCGTACCCATGGTGGCCTCCCGCTTCGTTCCCTAAAACAGTAAACGATCCCAATAATTCGGCGGTGTTTCGGTAACGTCACTGCCCGGCAAACAATCGTGCCGAGCGCGACAAACTCGGATGGGTGCGCACGCGGGTGTGGCGGCCGAAGGCGAGAACATGACGGTGATCGAGTTGGGCATTGATGACGCCCTAAAAATGATCGAAGATGGATCCATTGTCGATGCCAAGACCATCATGCTGCTGCAGTGGTCTGTTCTGAGAGGGCCTTGTGCGCGCGAGAAACACTGAGGTTGCCGCGGCGGTCGGCGGCAGCATCGCAGTACTCGCGGCGCTGTTCATCATCTGGGCGGCTCGGCTCAGCGTGCCCCGGGAGCTCTATGTCAGCGAGCTCGGCGCGCAGGGCGAACCGACGGCCAAGTGGTTTCAGGCGGCGCTACTACTGATCGTCGGCGGTGGTGGCGCGATCGCGTGGGCCGGTCGCCGAGTGCGCAGCTCGATATCGGTGCTTCGGGTCTGGACACCCGCAGTATCGCTATGGATCGCGTGCGGTTTCTTCTTGTTCGCATCCCAGGTCACCTGTACCTCGGGCTGTCCGCTGCCCTACGGCAGTACGTTCACGTGGCAAGACTTCGGCCACACTCTCGCCGCGGTGCTCGCCTTCGCGGCCGCGTGCTGGGCGATGCTGCAGACATCCTTTGCGAGGGAACATCGGATGCTCGCACGCCTATCGCTAGCCACCGGCGTTCTGGTGGGAGGGATCGCCGCTGCCGGTGGGCTCATGTCGCTCCTGCACTTTCAGGAGGTGCTGGGCAGTCGACTGGAGTTCGTCGCCACGACGATGGCGATTGCGTGGCTCGTCGTGTTCGGCGCCTACACCGCGGTGCGAGCCGTTCGACCCCGCTCGGAGCCGGATGAGACGGTGGCGCTATCGATGGATGAGTTCGAGCAGGCGGTCGGCTAGGCCCACCAGAACGTGGATCTCGTTATCGTCGCGCTCGACCCAGCGACACTCGGGTTCTGCTCGCACCGGCACAAAGTCGTTGTGCTGTTCCCACACAACCAGGGTGCGTTCGGCACCCAGCACGTATTGCTGCCACCAGACCTGCCGCAGATAGCTCCTCGGGATGCTGCGCCACGCGTGGCCCGTCGTCTTGATTTCGCACAGTACGACGGCACCATCGAGCACGGCCACACCGTCTGGCGTTGCGAGATGCAGCGGCTGTTCGTGCGCGTGGTACAGCGCCGAACTGGGCAGGATGCCGTGCCGGCGGTGAACCCACCGAGCGATCTCGGGTTCCCGCACCCGGCCGTGGTCGGTATACGCGTTGCCACCGAAGCCGGAGCCGAGCAGTTTGTCTTGCGCGACGGCGCCCAGCACTGACTCACTCGACAGCCGAGCAGCATCGGTTGCCGTCACGCCGCGACTGCGGGCTCTCAACCACGCGACCCGATCCTCCGAGTATGCGAGCACTCTGTCGCGGTGATTGGGCACGGCCGGTTCCCACAGGTCGAGCTCCGGCTGCATGGTCACTCGATCATTCTCGTCGGTGCTGCCGACCTTGCACTCGTGCGTGGCGGCCGGTCGCTGAGATTCAGGCTCCGGGACTACCTCTCACAGCAGGCTCATAGGAAACTCCGAATACTGAGAACATGACCGACTCTCGCTCCACGAGCACGATTGCGCAACCCAGGATCACCCGATCGGATGGAAGTCCGATCCGCGCCGTCGTGGTCGACGACGAGGACTCGCTCACCGATCTGCTGTCGATGGCGCTGCGGTATGAGGGATGGGACGTACGGCTGGCCTCCGACGGCCAGAAGGCGCTGGCGGTCATCCGCGAGTTTCGTCCCGACGTCGTCGTGCTCGACATCATGCTGCCCGACATCGACGGGCTCACCGTGCTGTCCCGACTGCGCGCCGACGGCATCCAGACCCCGATCCTGTTTCTGACCGCCAAGGATTCGGTCGACGACAGGGTCGCGGGCCTTACGGTGGGCGGCGACGACTATGTGACCAAGCCGTTCAGTCTCGAAGAGTTGGTGGCTCGGCTGAG
Organism: Actinomycetales bacterium; assembly: GCA_038207805.1. Taxonomy (GTDB): domain Bacteria; phylum Actinomycetota; class Actinomycetes; order Actinomycetales; family Microbacteriaceae; genus Rhodoglobus. The sequence goes on from JBBQZJ010000043.1 coordinate 4,626, forward strand.
GGCACTCATCCGCCGTTCGGCGCTCGCGGTATCGCAGAGCGGGGAGTCGATTCTGCAGGTGGGTGACCTTCGGCTCGACGAAGACAGCTACGAGGTGCACCGCGGAACGACCGCTGTCGAGTTGACGGCAACCGAGTTCGAACTGCTGAGATTCATGATGCGCAATCCTCGTCGTGTGCTCAGCAAGGCCCAGATTCTCGACCGAGTTTGGAGCTACGACTTCGGCGGGCGGTCGAGCGTCGTCGAGATTTACGTGTCCTACCTCCGCAAGAAGATCGACTCGCTCGGTGAACCGATGATTCACACGGTTCGTGGTTTCGGGTACGTACTAAAGCCGGCGGGATGACGAAGCGGCTAACCCTGCGTCGCCGCCTTGTTGTTGGCATCGCAGCCCTCCTTGCTCTGGTCACACTGGTGATCGGACTCGTCAGCGTTCTCGCGCTACAGAGTCTGCTGGTGAGCCGACTTGACGGTGCCCTAGAGGTGGCGAGCACACGCTCGCAGCAGGCATACGATCGGCGACCGGATGGCGACCGCGATGATCGCCCACCCGCCGGCGACTTTCTGGCCCTCCCTGGGCAGGGCGCTGGAACGCTCGCTGGACTGGTCTCAGACGGCGCGGTGTCGACCGCCGCGATTCTCGACGCCTCGGGCGCCCCGATTCTCCTCGATCCGGCCCGAGCCGCGCCGCTTGCCACTGTTCGTGCGGGTGCCGCACCGATCACGGTTGATCTGGGCGGCCAGTTCGGTGAGTACCGGGTGATCGCGACCACGACGAGAACGAGCGGAATCGCGCTGCTGGTGGGTTTGCCTCTCGCCGACGTTCAAGCGACGGTGTGGCAACTCACCTTGATCATTCTCGGTATTGGCGTGGTCGGAGTTGCGACCGCGGCGGTCGCGGGCGCCATCGTCGTACGACTCGCCCTGCGTCCCCTCGAGCGGGTGGCGGCCACGGCAACTCGGGTAACCGAGCTTTCTCTCGATCGCGGCGAGGTGGCACTTGCCGAACGAGTGCCCGTCGAGGATGCCGATCCGCGAACCGAGGTCGGACAGGTCGGGGCCGCCCTGAATCGGATGCTCGAGCATGTGGCATCCGCGCTGAGTGCGCGTCAGGCCAGTGAAAACAAGGTGCGCACATTCGTCGCGGATGCCAGCCACGAGCTTCGCACGCCGCTTGCGTCGATCCGTGGTTACGCCGAGCTGACCCGCTTGAGCGGGCACGACCTGCCCGACGATGTCGTGCACTCCATCGGACGGGTGGAGTCCGAGTCGGTGCGCATGACCGGACTCGTCGAGGACCTGCTGCTGCTAGCCCGTCTCGACGAAGGCTCCGAAACGATCACCGGCATCGTCGATCTCTCGCGACTGGTCGTCGACGCGGTCAGCGACGCGAGGGTCGCTGGGCCCGATCACCGCTGGCAACTTCAGCTTCCGGATTCCCCAGTGCTCGCGCACGGGGATTCGTCGCGGTTGCATCAGGTCATCGCCAATTTGCTTGCCAACGCACGCACACACACGCCAGCGAAAACCGTGGTCACGACGGCCGTCGAGCGGGTCGCCGACAGCGCGGTGATCGAGGTTCGCGACACGGGCCCGGGAATCGATGAGGCGCTGCTTCCCACCGTGTTCGAGCGGTTCGTGCGCGGTGACACCTCCCGTTCGCGCTCCTCGGGGAGCACCGGACTGGGGCTGGCCATCGTGGCGGCCATCGTCGACGCTCACGGTGGGCGCGTTGAGGTCGAAAGCTCACCCGAGGGAACGGCATTCAGGGTGATTGTGCCGATTGGCGAAATCGACTGAGCGGCAACCGCACGGGGTGGCAGCGAGGTGGGAGACTGTGCCCGTGCCCGACCACACTGCCCGGTTGACTCGCGCCCACGGATGGGTGGCCGTGTCGGTTCTTGGCGTCGCCGTCGCACTGACAGCGCTCCCGGTGCCGGCGATAGCATCGCAGGGCTCGATCCCCGCCGAGGTCGACGCGTTCGCTCACAGCTCCTCGGGGTTGCAAGCACAGCTCGACGACCTTTTCGGCGTCGGCTCGGGCGGCACCGGCATTGACTTCAACGAGACCACCGAGATTGGCCAACTGAACCGAGTTTTCGTGTTCACCGACGACTTTGTCGCGGGCGTCGCCACCGATACGCCCGTTGAGCGCCGTAACGAGTGGACGGCCCCCGTGAAGGTCAACGACGTCGCTGTGGGGTTGGCGACGATCTGGATCAATCCCGCGACCACGGGCCCCGAGTTGGCCGAGTTCGTTCGAGGCACTACGGTCGCTGACGCGCTCGCGGCCGTGGCTGATGACGCCTTTCTGGTTCGCGACGACGAAGTGGGTGCGTGGTTCAGTCTCGAGAGTGGCACGCTGACGCCACTCGTCAGCGGATCCTCGGCCATTTCGAGTGCGACACCCCTGACCGTCTACCAGGGTGTGCGCAGCACGCCGGATGCAACGGCAACAGCCCCGGCGCCCGCCGACTCGGGAACTCTGACCTCCGTAGTGCTTGTCGCACTGGCGGTTGCCGGTGCCGCCGCCATCCTCGCCGTGCCACGAATCCTTGCTCGCAGGCGGCAGGCGGCCGGGCCGCACTAGCTGCGGTTTGCATGAAGGGCGCGCATCACGTACGATTTCCCAAGCCAAAGACCGCAGGTTACATCAACGGGAGCGCAAGCTTTCGGGATGTCTGAGTTCGACACAGTCGAAGCCAGCGTAGGTGTGTGAAGAAGATCGATTGCCCGAGTGGCGTTGTTCAGCTCCGTGCCCCTAGCCTGGAGCTTTTTTTATTGCTCCGAGTGTCTTCCTGCAGACAACATTCGAAATCTAGGGAGCACCATGGCGAACAAGGAAGCATCAGTCGCCGAGTTGACGGACAAGTTCCGCACCTCGAACGCTGTACTGCTCACCGAGTATCGCGGACTCACGGTCGCGCAGTTGAAGAATCTGCGCAAGTCGATTAGTGAGCACGCAACATACGCCGTGGTGAAGAACACGCTGACAAAGATTGCGGCTAACGCGGCTGGTATCACGTCGTTTGACAACGACTTGGTCGGTCCGTCCGCAATTGCTTTCGTTCACGGTGACACCGTCACCGTTGCGAAGACTCTGCGTGACTTTGCCAAGGCAAACCCTCTTTTGCTGGTGAAGAACGGTTACTTCGACGGTAACCCTCTCACCGCTGATGAGGTCAAGAAGCTTGCCGATCTCGAGAGCCGGGAGGTGCTGCTCGCGAAGTTCGCGGGTGCCGCCAAGGCCTCGCTGTTCGGTGCAGCGTACTTGTTCAACGCACCGCTGTCGCAGGCCGTTCGCACGGTTGACGCGTTGCGCGAGAAGCAGTCCGCGCAGTAGCGCGTATAGAAATCACTAAGGAGAAATCATGGCAAAGATGACCAGCGACCAGCTGATCGAGGCGTTCAAGGAGCTCACCCTGATCGAGCTCAGCGAGTTCGTCAAGAAGTTCGAGGAGACCTTCGAGGTCACCGCAGCGGCACCCGTCGCGGTTGCAGCAGCACCCGCCGCCGGTGGCGCCGGTGCCGCAGCTGAAGAGGTCGAGGAGAAGGACTCATTCGACGTCGTTCTCGAGTCGGCCGGCGAGAAGAAGATCCAGGTCATCAAGGAGGTGCGTACCCTCACCAGCCTCGGCCTCGGCGAGGCAAAGGCTCTCGTTGATGGAGCTCCCGGTGTCGTGCTCGAGGGCGCGAACAAGGAGACCGCCGAGAAGGCTAAGGCCGTTCTCGAAGAGGCTGGCGCAACCGTCACCCTCAAGTAGTCCATTTCGTCGTTTCATCCCGAAAGGGCGTCGTTCTGCCTCGGCACGAACGGCGCCCTTTCGGCTATTAACGGAGGCGGCAGCCTGCTCGCTGCCCGACATTTCCGATCTTGCGGTTGCGGTGGATGTCGCTGCGACACCATAATGGGACAGTTCGCACTGTGTCCCCCATTTGTGTGACAAACCACCCGAACGAGCACCCGAAATGTTCGCCGGTCTAGACGGCCTTACCCTCTGCCTAGCCCCGTTGCGAAATGCCCGAAACAACGCTCATTACCCGAGAGCGATTACCCCCCGATGACAGTCTTTCCTGCCCGTAAGCGGGCTTTCAGGCGCAGTCGCGCTGCCTGCGAGCGGGCCCTCCCGGCGGCACCACCGCCCCACTGATCGATGGGGCCGGCGGGCGTTTCGGGCGACCGTCGGTCTCATCTCAGCTACTTCTGCGCGCCGCCGTGTGAGCGCATAACTGCCGTCGCGCCCGCACTAGTTCTGCGAATCAGTGCAAGCGCTTACGGTATTGGCGGTTGGGAGCGCTCTCAGTAGCTGGTCGACCACACACCAATGCGCCGCTGCGCGTGACCGACCGTTACCGAATAGTGACTACTTCACATTCGCGCAGAGGGCGTTTCACCCCTAGTCTGGGACTGGATTTCCGCGCAACCTCGCTAATTTGGGTCGCGGAGGCCGACCCCCACCCAATCAAAGGAGATCACTATGAGGGCAATAAAACGGCGCTCACTCGTACTCGCGACAACCTCTGCAACCGCTTTCGCTCTCATCCTTACCGGATGCACGACTGCCGGTGATTCGGGCGGCGAACTTGCCGCTGGTTGTGAGGCGTACGCCGACTACCAGGGCAGCTCGGGTACCGAGGTCGAGATCTACACGACCGTTGTCAGCCCGGAGGCGGAGCTCTTCCAGGAGTCATTCGTCGAGTTCGAGGACTGCACCGGCATCACCATCAACTGGAACGGATCTAAGGAGTTCGAAGCTCAGCTTCCCGTTCGGGTCGAGGGTGGAACCGCTCCCGACATCGCAATCTTCCCGCAGCCAGGTCTGCTGAAGGCCATGGTCGAGACCGGCAAGGTCATCCCCGCCACTGACGCAGTCTCTGCAAGCGTTGACGCGAACTACACCCCGGACTGGAAGCTCTACGGCACCGTTGACGGCACCTTCTACGCTGCACCGCTCGGCGCAAACGTGAAGTCCTTCGTCTGGTACTCGCCGAAGACGTTCGCCGACAACGGTTGGGCGATTCCGACCACGTGGGACGAGATGCTCGGCCTGTCGCAGACGATCGCCGACACGACTGATGTTCAGCCGTGGTGTGTTGGATTCGAGTCCGGCGATGCAACCGGCTGGGTTGGCACCGACTGGATGGAAGACCTCATGCTTCGTTTCCAGGATGCAGACACCTACGACGCGTGGGTCAACCACGACATCGCGTTCAACGACCCGAAGGTCGCTGAGGTTATCAGCGAGGCCGGCAAGATCCTGAAGAACCCGGAATTCGTGGGTGACGTTGCGTCCATCGCAACCACGAGCTTCCAGACCGGTGGCGCTGGAATTGTCGACGGCACGTGCGCAATGCACCGCCAGGCATCCTTCATCGGCGGAATCCTCGTGGCTGACCAGGGCGCGACCATCGTGACCCCGGATGACACGGCAACCGAGGGCGGAATCACCACGTTCTACTTCCCCGGCGTGAGCGCGGACAACAAGCCCGCTCTCGGTGGTGGCGAGTTCGTCGGTGCTTTCGCAGACCGTCCCGAGGTGGCAGCGGTTCAGCTCTACCTGACGACCCCGGAGTGGAACAACAAGAAGGCCGCCCTCGGTGGCTGGTTCTCGGCCAACCTCGGCCTTGACACCGCTAACGTTGCCGACCCGGTGAACGCCAACGCTGTTCAGATCCTGCAGAACGCCACCACGTTCCGCTTCGACGGCTCGGACCTCATGCCCGCAGCCGTGGGTGCCGGTTCGTTCTGGAAGGAAATGACCGCGTGGGTCGCTGAGAACAAGTCAGACCAGGCAGTTCTCGACGCTATCGAATCATCGTGGCCCAAGTAGTAGGTTCGTTAGCTAAGTAGCACCACTAAGTACAAACAGTGCGGGGTCCGCTTATGCGGGCCCCGCACTGCTAACTGAGATGAGTGAAACAAATGTGGATAGTGACAGCGCGGTCGCCCTTCGCCACAGTGTGGCCCAACATCGTTCTTCTCCTCGTCGGATTGGCCGTTTTCGCCATCCTCGTGGGTCTGGCCTTTTGGCTCGCAGAACGCACCAAAGACAGAACCCAGAACCGGCTCAAGTACCTCATCTTCCTGGGCCCGGCGCTGCTCCTCCTGCTGATCGGGCTGGTCTACCCGGCCGTTCGAACGCTCTATCTCTCGTTCTTTGACGCGCGCAGCGAGAACTTCATCGGCCTCGACAACTACGTCTGGGCGTTCACCCAGCACGAGATCCTGATCGTCCTGCGCAACACGCTGATTTGGACGATTGTGGTTCCCATCGCTTCCACGGCGATTGGCCTGGCCATCGCTTATCTCACCGACCGCATGAAATACGCCGCGGTCGTCAAGTCCCTCATCTTTATGCCGATGGCTATCTCGTTCGTTGGGGCATCCATCATTTGGAAGTTCGTCTACACCTACCAGCCGATTCCCGACAAACCCGATATCGGCTTGCTGAGCGCAATTTTCAAGGCCGTCGGTCTCGTTCCGCCAAACTGGTTGCTCGGCGCGCCACTGAACACGTTCCTTCTCATCGCCGTCATGGTGTGGATTCAGACCGGGTTCGCCATGGTGGTGCTGTCTGCAGCAATGAAGGCGATACCGGATGACGTTGTCGAGGCGTCAATGCTCGATGGCGCCAAGGGGTGGTCGCGTTTCACCCGCATCACCATCCCGATGATCTGGGGAAGCGTGATCGTGGTGTTGACGACGATCACCGTAACCTCGCTGAAGGTCTTCGACATCATCCGCACAATGACCGGCGGAAACTTCCAAACCAGC
>JBBQZJ010000044.1:0-11141 GCA_038207805.1 Actinomycetales bacterium
GCCGTTCGGCCCCTCGATGAGCGTCGCCTCACGCAGCCCGATTCCCCGAAACGGGGAGACCAGGGGAAGGGACACGACGCGTGCCGTGTCGAGCAAATCATGGAGGGTGGGATGCATCTGCCCAGTCTGACGCGAACGGGGTCGGTTAGGGTGATTCTCGTGACCGAGCCAGGCCCTACCCCAGAGGTGCCAATCAAGGTCGTGCCCATCTATTTCGATGTTCCCGCCACACTCCCCGTCGATATCCCGCACGAGGAGGGAGACCGCCCGGAGACTCGAGAGAAGACGGCCCTGCTCGGAGCCATGGCTCTCGCGCTCGCCGTCGTCGCGGGCGTGTTTCAGGCTCTCGCGATCGGGGTCTCGACCGCCGGTGATTTCTCGCTCGGCACCGTTCTCGCCTATCTCGCCATAGCCTTAGCCGTGGCCGCGTTCATTGGGGCAACGGTCGCAATCTTGCTCGACCGCGGGCGTCGCTTGGGTGTCGTCGCCGCGGTTGTTGCGATCATCGCCAATCCCTACATTTTGCTCGGCATGCTGCGTCTCTTCGGCTCCGGGGCGGGTTAGCGCCCCTAAGCTGACTACCGAAGATCGGGGGATCAGGATGACACGACAGTTGCGGGTGGTGAACTCCGCTGACTTTCACGAGGTGGCCCGGTCTCTTCGCGCCGCACTCACCGGCGACGGACCGGCGATCTTGCCTCACGCCGGCGCGCCAGACGGTCTGCCCAGCATCGTCGATCAACGGGTGGCCCTCGTCGTCGAGACGAGTGGGTCCACCGGCAGGCCCAAGCGAGTGCTGATCAGCGCCGACGCTCTACTGGCCAGTGCTGCGGCATCCGAGAGTGCCCTGGGCGGCGGCGGGCAGTGGCTGCTGGCGCTTCCCACGCAGTACATCGCGGGCATCAACGTTGTGGTGCGCTCATTCGCGGCCGGGATCGACCCCGTCGTGATGGACCCAGTGCACTTCGATCCCGACTCCTTCGTCGAGGCGATGGACCGTTTCGAACACTCGCTGCGCTATGTCGCGCTGGTGCCGGCCCAACTGTCCCGTTTGCTGCAATCGGATGCCGCAACCGCCGCCCTTCGCGACTTCTCTCGCATTCTCGTGGGCGGCCAATCGCTGTCGGATGATCTGTCGGCGGCCGCGCAGGCCGCGGGGGTGCGCCTGACTCGAAGCTACGGCTCGAGCGAGACCTGCGGTGGCTGCGTCTACGACGGCATCCCGATCGGCAACACCGAGGTCGCCATCGAGGGCGGTCGGGTCGAGATCGCGGGCAACGTCCTCGCCGAGGGTTACCTCGACGACCCCAAGCACACTGCCTTCGCTTTCCGGATGCGGGATGGCAAACGGTGGTACCGCACCGACGACACCGGGTCGATGCACCATGGCGCGCTGGCGGTCTCGGGCCGAGTCGACGATGTGATCATCTCCGGCGGCATCAAGGTGTCGCTGTCGGAGGTCGAGGCGGTGGTGCGCGACATCCCCGGGCTCGGCGAGGCTGTCGTCGTGGCCTCCCCGCACCCCGAGTGGGGTGAGGTTCCTGTGGTGGTTGCCACCAAGAATCCGGTGACGCTGGGCAGGTTGCGGGAATTGGTGGCCTCGCGTTTGGGTCCGGCATCCGCTCCGGATCGCGTCGTATTGGTGGACCGGGTGCCGATGCTGCCTTCCGGCAAACCCGATCGCGTGCAGATCGTAGCGCTGGCCCTCAAATAGACTTCCTCTCGTGGCGAATCCGAGGCAGCAACGCATTAACCCCCAGTCCGTGCCGGCACCGTCGGCGGCAGCCCAGCTGAAGGCCGAACAGGCCCGCAAGCAACAGGCCTTGGCGAAAAAGAAGAAAAAGGGTGGCCGCCCGGGATTGCCCCCCGGTGTTGTATCAGTACGCAAGGCTTCGCTGGGCGACTGGATCGGGGGGATGCGCCTACAGACCCTTCCCCTCGCGATAGCACCCGTCGCGCTCGGCACCGCGGCCGCGTACGTACTGCCCCACGACGACGCAGGAACCGGCTGGCACTGGCTTCGCGCGCTCGCCTGCCTCGCGGTTGCGGTGCTACTGCAGATCGGCGTCAACTTTGCCAACGACTATTCGGATGGCGTGCGCGGCACTGACAAGGTCCGCTCGGGCCCGCAGCGCCTGACGGCATCCGGCGCTGCCAAGCCGCGGACAGTTCTGGCGGTGGCGCTAGTCTTCTTCGCGCTCGCCGCGGTTGCCGGCCTCATCATTGTCTGGCGCACCGAGCTGTGGTGGCTTATCGCGGTCGGCGCAGTCGCGATTGTTGCCGCCTGGTTCTATACGGGGGGAAAACGTCCATACGGGTATCTCGGGTTCGGCGAGCTAGTGGCGTTCGTCTTCTTTGGCATCGTTGCGACGGCGGGCACTACCTTCGTTCTTGCGGGCACGGTGACGATCGAGAGCTGGCTGGCGGGTGCAGCTGCGGGTTTCTTTGCCAGCGCGGTACTCATGGTCAACAACATTCGTGATCTGCCTCAGGACAAACTGGTCGGTAAGCGCACGCTCGCGGTGCTCATCGGAGATCGCCGGGCTCGCATCACCTTCTCGGTGTTCGTTTTGCTACCTTTCGCGATTCTGGTGTTCTTCGTTTTGTTCTACGCGAACGCGTACCTCGTCTACTTTGCGCTTCTCGCCGCTCTCCCGGCGGTGGCAATCACGCTGTCTGCCAAGACCGCCCCGGAACTGGTTATCGCCCTACGCCTGACAACCCTCACCGCTCTGTTATTCGGGCTGGGACTCGGCTGGGCGATCGCCTTCTAGGAGTCGATCGCTCTAGAGGTCTTCGGCAGCCGAGTCTGAATCGCCCACAGGGCGTGCGCGCCGCTCCACGATGTCGCGCGCGACGGCATCCCGAAGCCGGCCGAAGAAGATGTAGGCGACACACAGCCCAACCACCGCGGCTACGATTGCCGCGAGCCACCAGTCAAGACCGATCAGCAGCAGCAGTGCGAATACGAGGGCAAAGGCCCCGACTCGCACCAGGCTATAGACAACCCACGGCTTGACCATGATTCAAAGCTTAGACTTGACACATGGGACGCCTGCTGATCTTCACCGCCGCGGCACTCATCCTCGACGTGTTCGCGATCGTCGATCTGGTACTGATCGACCGGGGCCGTGTTCGGGCCTTTCCCAAACTGGTGTGGGTGATCATCATTGTGGTCGTGCCGTTCGTTGGGGCGCTCCTGTGGTTCGTCATCGGCCACGAGTGGGGAAGTCGAGGCGGCACACGTCGCGTCGTTGCACCGGATGACGACCCCAACTTTCTGAAGAACATTCGTCGCGATGAGGAACAGGACGAGCGCATCCGCCGCCTGGAACAGGAACTCGCCGACCTCGACGATGACCAGCCCCCAACCTGAGTCGCCCGCCACGGTGTTCGCCGTGGCCCTGCTGGAAGAATTTGTGCGGCTCGGCGTTCGCGACATCGTGCTCGGGCCGGGCTCTCGATCGCAGGCTCTTGCGCTCGCCGCCGCCGAGCTCGAACGGGTCGGTCGGGTGCGGCTTCGGGTGCGTATCGATGAGCGGGTCGGTGGATTTCTCGCACTCGGGATCGCGGTGGAGACGGCACGCCCGGTCATCCTCGTGACGACCTCGGGAACCGCGGTTGCGAACCTGCATCCGGCCGTGCTGGAAGCCCACCACTCGGGGGTTCCGCTCATCGTCATTACCGCCGATCGGCCGGAGATGCTCCGCGGGGTCGGATCGAACCAGACCACGCAGCAACCCGGAATCTTCAGCACTGCGGCCCGTCGATCGTGGGATGTCGCAGCTCCGACGGGCGCCGATGGCGAACAGGATGCCGCAGTCGCGCTTGCTCGCGCGGCCGTCGCCGCGGCATCCGGACCCGTGCACCTCAACCTCGCTTTCGGGGAACCGCTGTCGTCGCCTTTCACACTCACGGACGAGGGCCCGGTCGCCGAGCCGGTCGAGCCCACTTCGGTGGTCGAGTCCGCTTCGCCGGTCCAGCAAATCGAGACGCGGGAGCAGCGGCCGCTCGAACTTCTGTCCCACCCGGGCACGGTCGTGGTCGCGGGCACCGGCGCCGGTCCTCGAGCGGAGGAGGTCGCTCGCGAACTGGGTGCCCCGCTGCTGGCCGAGATCGCCAGCGGAGCGCACTTCGGGCCCAACCTCGTCGTGGCGTATCGCGAACTGCTCTCCACGGCCAACTTCGGGGACCGAGTTCAGCGGGTCATCGTGTTCGGTCACCCCACCCTGAGCCGCGAGGTTCCGGCCCTCATTCAGCGCGCCGGGGTTCAGACGATTGTGGTGCGCCACCCGTCTGCAGATGACTACAACCCGGGTCGTAAGGTGGCGGCTTTTGCCGACGCAGTGCGGGTGGTGGGCGAGCCTGAAGCTCGGGCCTGGTCGGGGCGCTGGGTTGCGGCATCCCGAGCCCTGATTGAGCCGGGCAGCACAGACACCCCGCCCAACATCGACGCGGATGCCGGATCCCACGCCGCCGCCGAACTCGCAGCCGTGCGCGCGCCCGTCACTCGGCGTTCGCTAGTCGAGGCAGTGTGGCGCGCGACCTGGCCTCACGACCGACTCGTGCTCGGAGCGTCGCGGCTCATCCGGGAGGCCGACAAGGTACTCGTCGGCAAGAAGGTGCCCGTGCACTCCAACCGCGGGCTCGCGGGCATCGACGGCACCATGTCGACCGCGATCGGAATCGCCTTGGCCAGCCAGCTGTCTGGTGATCCGGGAACCACACGAGTTCTGGTCGGCGACCTTACCTTCCTGCACGATGTTGGTGCCCTGCTCTTCGGCGTTGGTGAGGTTCGACCGCGCATTCAGGTGATCATCGGAAACGACTCGGGCGGCACCATCTTTGACATCCTCGAGGTGGCCCAGACCGCCGGCGTTGCCTACGACCGAGTGCTACTCGCGCCCCAGCAGGTGACGATCCGGCCCATCGCTGAGGCGTACGGCTGGGAGTACATCTCGGTTGACACCCGTGGCGGCCTCGATCAGGCCCTGACCGCATCGGCGGGCCCCGTCATCATCGAGGTTCCGTTAGAGCGTTAGCCCCGCGACCCGCAAGCCTGAGTAGATTGGGCAAATGACTGCACTGACACCGATCACGCCCGACTTCGTTCTCGCCGATATCGACACGGCGGCGCATCCCGGTATCGATAGCAAGAAGGATGCCGAGGGTCAGCTGGCCACAAACGCGGCCAGGCTCGCCGAGCTTCAGGAACGCTTGTTCGCCGAAAGCAAGTTCGGCGGTACCGGCCGTGTGCTTCTGGTTCTGCAAGCGATGGATACCGCGGGCAAGGGCGGTATCGTACGTCACGTGGTCGGCGGGGTCGATCCGCAGGGCGTCCACATCCGAGCGTTCAAGGCTCCCACCGACGAGGAGAAGGCGCACGACTTTCTGTGGCGGGTGCGACCGGAGCTGCCGCGTCCCGGAATCATCGGGGTGTTCGACCGGTCGCACTACGAAGACGTTCTCATCCACCGGGTGCACGGCTTCTCCACGCCCGAGGCGATCGAGGAACGCTACGGCATCATCACGGCCTTCGAGGCCGAGGTCGCGGCATCCGGGGTGTCGATCATCAAGGTGATGCTGCACATCTCGGCAGACGAGCAGAAGGCGCGACTGACCCAGCGGCTCGACCGCCCGGACAAGCACTGGAAGTACAACCCCGGCGATGTCGACGAGCGCATGATGTGGCCCGCGTATCAGGAGGCGTACCAGATCGCGATCTCCCGAACGACGACCCCGGATGCACCGTGGTTCATCGTGCCCGCCGACAAGAAGTGGTACGCCCGCTGGGCCGTGCAGCAGCTTCTGCTGGAGGCGCTGGAGAAGCTCGACCCGCAATGGCCGGCCGCAACGTTCGACGTCGAGGTCGAGAAGGCGCGGCTGGCTGCCACCTAGCCGGCGGAGAACGCGTCGACGATCGGCGCAAACTTCAGTTCGGTCTCCGCGAGTTCGGCCGCCGGATCAGAATCTGCGACGATACCGGCGCCCGCCCAGGCGGTCACGTGCCCCGAAACGTCGATCCGTGCGCACCGCAGTGCGATCGCCCACTCGCCGTCACCGCGCGCATCGACCCACCCCACCGGTCCCGCGTAGCGACCGCGATCGAACGGCTCAAGGTCGGCTATCGCTGCCACAGCCGCGTCCTTCGGCGTTCCGGCGACCGCAGCCGTCGGATGCAGTGCTGCGACCAGATCGAGCACCGTGTTGCCCGGCACGAGTGCGCCGTGCAGGTCGGTCGCCAGGTGCCAGAGGTTGGGCAGTCGCAGCGGATACGGCGGGGTCGTCGTCACGTCGGTGGCGTGCGGCGCGATGACGTCAAGCACGCTGCGCACCGCGAGGTCGTGTTCGCCGCGATTCTTGGCCGAACTCTCAAGTGCGGATGCCGAGCCTGCGTCGGATTCGGCATCCGGATAACGGCGTGCGGTACCCGCGAGGATTCGCGCGCTCACGTCGCCGTCGCTCACCCGCACCAGCGTCTCCGGGCTGCTACCCATGAGCCCGTCTACCCCGAACGTGAAGGTGTCGGCGTATGCCGACGACAGTCGCACGAGGGGTCCGCGTCTATCGGCGACCGAGCCGACATCGGCAACGAGGTCGCGGGCCAAAACGACCTTGCTGAGCTCGCCCGACGCAATGCGGCCGCGCGCCGTAGCGACGGCATTTGTGTAGGCCTCTGGGGTCATCGCGCCGGCACGAAGAATCGCGGTGGGACCGGGCGCGGGAACGCTGGGTTCGACCGGCAATCCACCGTCGATTCTGGTGATCCAGGTGACAGCGCCTCGGCGCCCCACAACAACGGCCGGGATGGTCAGGATGCTCGGCTCGGCCGAATCGTCAGTGAACGCGAAGCTGCCGAAGGCGACGAGGCCCGTGCCGGGCATCCGAACGTCGTCGACGACGTCGGCCATCGCACACTGCTCGCCCCACCACGCCGCAACGTCGGCAATCCGGTGTGCGGCCGACGCCTGAAAGGTCATGCGCTGCCCATAGCCCACGAGTCCTTCCCCGTTGCGGAGGAAGACCAGCGGATGCCGCGGTTCGGTCCAGTTCAGAAGGTCGCCGTCGTAGTCGAGGCGTTCGGTGCGCACCGATAGCACCTGGGGGATCACAGCATCCAGAGTAGCCGTCCGCTCCGAACGATTGCCGTGAGCCAGATTGCCCAACCCCGGAACATCAGCAGTCGGGCCCAGCTTAGACTTGACCCCGTGGCCAAAGCGGATATGAACAAGCGACCCGAGGACGTTGCCGGCATGTTCGATGGCGTCGCCAAACGCTACGACCGCACGAACGCGGTTCTGTCGGGCGGCAATGCCGTGCTCTGGCGCAGGGCGACGGTGCGCGCGGTTGCACCTCAGGCGGGCGAACGCATCCTTGACGTCGCTGCGGGAACGGGCACCAGCTCGGCCGCACTGCAACGCAACGGAGCGCGTGTGGTGGCGTTGGATTTCTCGGCGGGAATGGTGGCCGAGGGTCGCCGTCGGCACAAGAAGATCGAGTTCGTCGAGGCCGACGCGCAGAAGTTGCCGTTCGGCGACAACGAGTTCGATGCGGTGACCATCAGTTTTGGGCTGCGCAATGTGGCCGATCCCAAGGTCGCGCTGGGCGAAATGTACCGGGTGCTGAAGCCGGGCGGCCGCGTTGTGATCTGCGAGTTCTCGCGCCCGCCGATCGCCATCTTCCGGGCCGCGTACAACACCTATCTCTCGAAGATCATGCCCCTCGTTGCCGATCGGACGAGCTCCAACCCCGAGGCGTACACCTACCTCGCCGAGTCGATCGCGGCGTGGCCCGATCAGGGCGAACTGAGCCAGTGGATTCGCGCCGCCGGCTTCACACGGGTGGCCTACCGTAACCTCACCGGGGGGATTGTTGCGCTGCACCGGGGCCGCAAGCCCACCGATGTCTCTGTGCTTGCGTCCGTTGCCAAGCGCAAGCTCAACGCCACCCAGCCCATCACCACGATTCCGCCGAAGCCCTAAGCTTCCCCGACAGATCGGCCAGTAAGTGAAACCGAGCGTTCCCCGTGCTCGTCGGAGCAACACTCTGACTTCGTCGCTGGGCCTGGGCGAGAAGCTGTTCGCTTCGAACGATGAGCGGCGGTTTGTCGATGCGATCGAAGAGGGCTTGGCTGAAGTCGAGGCGGGCCTCCTCGCCGCGATGGAATTTGCCGACGAGATAGCGGATGTCACCGGCCGGTACCTCATGGAGGCCGGCGGTAAGCGGGTGCGCCCCGTGCTCACCCTCTTGACCGCTCAGCTGGGCGAGGGCAACAACCCAGACGTGATTCACGCTGCACAGGCGATCGAGATCACCCACGTGGCATCCCTGTATCACGACGACGTCATGGACGACGCGCAGATGCGTCGAGGGGTTCCGACCGCTCAGAACGTCTGGGGCAATTCGGTGGCCATCCTGACCGGCGACTTGCTGTTCGCACGGGCCAGCCGCCTCGGAGCCGCCTTGGGCGAGCGAATTCTCAAACTTCAGGCGGAGACCTTCGAGCGGCTGTGCCTTGGGCAGCTACACGAGACGATCGGCCCGCGCGAGGGCGAGGATCCGATCGAGCACTACCTTCAGGTGCTGGCTGACAAGACCGGTTCGTTGATCTCCGCCGCCGCGCAGGTCGGGGTGATCTTCTCCAACGCGCCCCAGGAGTATCGCGTGGCTGTCGCGGAGTTCGGTGAGAAGATCGGCATCGCGTTCCAGCTCATCGATGACGTCATTGATCTCGCGGGCAAGGCCGATGACACGGGAAAGACCCCGGGCACCGACCTGCTCGCGGGCGTGGCGACCCTTCCTCTGCTCTATTTGCGGCGGCTCGCTGAGACCGACTCGGATGCCGACGACCTGCTTCGGCGCATCGAGCGCGACGTCACCGGCGCATTCTACGGCGAGGTCGACGAGGCGGACTTCGCGTCAGCAATCGCCCAATTGCGTGAGCATCCGGTGACGGAGCAGACCCTCGCCGAGGCACATCGTTGGTCGCGGGAGGCTGTGCAGGCTCTCGGTGTGCTGCCGGAGGGGCCCGTCAAAAAGGCTCTTACCCGTTTTGCCGAGAGCATTGTGGAGCGTTCCCAGTGACCCCGAAGAAACTGCGGCTGGCCATCGTCGGTGCGGGGCCCGCTGGCATATATGCCGCCGACATCCTGCTGAAAACCGACCGCCAGTTCGATGTATCGATCGACCTGTTCGAGCAGCTACCGGCGCCCTACGGGTTGGTGCGCTACGGGGTTGCACCCGATCATCCGCGCATCAAGGGCATCGTTTCCGCGCTGCGTGACGTGCTTGATTCGGGCGACATCCGCCTGTTCGGCAACGTGTATTTCGGTCGCGACATTACCCTCGATGACCTCAAGCAGCACTACAACGCCGTCATCTTTTCGACCGGTGCCATTCGGGATGCCCCACTCGCCATCCCGGGAATCGATCTGGCCGGCAGCTACGGTGCTGCCGATTTCGTCAGTTGGTACGACGGTCACCCCGATGTCTCGCGCGAGTGGCCATTGCTCGCCAAGGAAGTTGCGGTCATTGGCAATGGCAACGTCGCTCTCGACGTGGCGCGGATGCTCGCCAAGCACGCAGACGACCTCCTGCCCACCGAGATCCCGCCGAACGTCTACGACGTGCTGAAGGGTTCCCCCGTCACTGACGTTCACGTGTTCGGTCGTCGCGGACCCATGCAGGTAAAGTTCACGCCGCTCGAATTGCGCGAACTCGGCGAACTCGACGACGTGGATCTTGTGGTCTACGAGGAAGACTTCGACTACGACGAAGCGGCGCGCACGGCAATCGACACGAACAAGCAGATCATGGTTATCGATCGCATCTTCCGTAAGTGGCGCGACGAGCCGCAGACCGGGTCATCGCGCAGGCTTCATCTGCATTTCTTTGCTCGCCCGCTCGAGGTCACCGGCGACACCGCGGTCGAGGGTTTTCGATACGAGCGCACCGAATCGGATGGTGCCGGCGGAGTGCGGGGAACCGGCGAGATCCGCGAGGTTGCCGTGCAGGCTGTTTACCGCGCGGTGGGGTACTTCGGGTCGCCGCTTGACGATCTGCCGTTCGACGAGAAGCGCGGAGTACTGCCCAACCGTGAAGGCCAAGTTCTCGACGATAACGACCGCAAGGTTCCCGGTGTCTACGCAACCGGGTGGATCAAGCGTGGACCGGTCGGCCTCATCGGCCACACTAAGAGTGACGCGATGGAGACCGTTCGCCACGTCATCAATGACCAGGCCAACTGGTGGAGCCCGGCGCATCCGGAAGAACAGAGCGTAGTCGAGCTCCTGGCAACACGCGGGGTCGAGTTCACGAACCTCGACGGATGGCACAACCTCGATGCGCACGAACTCGCGCTGGGCGCGCCTCAGGGCCGGGTGCGCGTCAAGGTCGTTCCACGCGACGAGATGGTCGCGGTCTCGAACAGCTCTGCCGGTTGAGTATCCGCGCCTGCCCTACCGCTGCGTGCGCTCGGCAATCTGCGTAGAGACCGTCGCGAGCGCCGATTCGAATGCAGCGAGCTGCTTTTCGGTGAGCCCTTGGGTCGATGCGGCGATCATCTGACCGAAGTCGGAGAAGATCTCAACCATGAGCTCGTGCCCGCGTGGAGTGAGCTGCAGGTAGAGACTGCGACGGTCTGTGGGGTTGTCGATTCGTTGCACAACGCCGGCCTCAACGAGGCTGCCTGAGATCGCCGTCACCGCGCCGGTTGTCATCTCGAGGTGCTTTGCCAGATCCTTGGGAGTGATACTCGCCACTTCGCCGATGTGGAAGAGGGCACGAAGCTCGCTAGCGGAAACCCCGTGGTCGAGGGCGATCAACTCTCGATTTCGTTCGAGAGCGCGCACGAATCGAACGGCGGCTGCGGCGAATCCCTCCAGGGCGTACACCGCCGGCTCGCCGTGTGCAGCAGCTGGCTCGATAGACATGACTAGACCTTAATACACAAATCTCCGTTTAGGTTGTATAGTAACTAAGTCAGTCACTAAGTAACTGAGAGACTGATTGAAAAATCAATTAACCTCAATTGGAGAAGATCGTGATTCCTGACACCCTGACCGCAGGGCAGTTCAACACCGTATACAACTTCTCCAATTGAGGTTAATTGATTATTTCAATCAGTCTCTCAGTGACTTAGT
>JBBQZJ010000045.1:0-11119 GCA_038207805.1 Actinomycetales bacterium
GTGCGAGTAACCACCCTCGCCATGCTGGGGGTCGCAGCCGCGTACTGGCTCGGCACGTATCGCCGCCCAGTTCCCGGCCGGGTGCACACAATCGTCGTGGTGGTAGGTACTAGCCTTTTTTGTTGGCTGATTGCCTACGGATTGTTGACGCGGTCACTGGGACAGTGACCTAATGCACCCGCCGGGTGACGTGGTGCGTGCGGGTTAGAGCGTGCCAGCGTTCAGGCGCTCCTGAAGGGCACGAACCGTGATCGGCCCGATAACGCCATCCTGCTCGACGCCGAGGTGGGCCTGCAGGGCACGGGTGCTGTTGGGTCCGAAATCGCCGTCGACGGTGACGCCGAGCTTGGCTTGCAGAGCGCTCGCGGACGCGGGGCCGAAGTCGCCGTCAACCGCAACACCGAGAACGGTCTGGAGGGCCTTCGTCGTCGCGGGACCCCATTCGCCGTCGACCGCCAAACCTGCTCCTGCAGCCTTGGCCGCTGCCGCGGGCGCGGTGGCCTTCGCCTGGCGTGCTGCCTTGGCGTCAGCGAATGACTTTGCGTTGCGAGCCTGAGCTCCCGCGCGCTTCGCTTCTTCGGTGCGACGCAGACGAGCTTGCTCGTCGGTCTCTTTAGCCTTGTCTGCCATGTGATCCTCCTGCTGTTTGGGCCGAAATTCCCCGTGGTTCGCAGGGTTCGGGATTGGAGATGACAGTAGCACAGGGCCATCCGGAGTCCATTGCTCGGAACGGCAGGAGAAGATATGTTCGATAGTATGACGCATCACTGGCGCGCAAGTGACAACCTTGAGCACGCTTTCGAGCCGGGGCGGTGGCGGCTCTATGACCGTGGCGCCATAGTGGGCACGATCGAATACGGCCGCGTCAACGGTCGCGCAGGACTTCGCGGGGTGAGCCCGGGCGGCGTCGTTGTCGGATACGCAGCAACCTTGGAGGAGGCGTGCGACCGCATGTGGGAGTGGCACCTAGCGTCGAGGCCCGCCGACTAGCCGCAGTCACACCGCAGTCTGTCAATCGGATGCCGCAATCCACTAGGTTGAAGCTAGGTCAACCTGAATGGTCCTCTCGTCCGTCGTAACGATATGGAACCCACAATGAATCTGACACGCGTTGCCGCCCTCGCTGCGGTCGTACTCATCTCCGCGGCATCCCTTACCGCGTGCTCCCTGCCGTCGAGCGAACCGACGCCGACGCCAACTGCCGCTGCGGCCACCGCCGACCCAACGCCCGAACCCAGCACCGAACCAACGCCAACATCCGAACCCGCACCCGATCCGAGCACGATCGCAGATTTCATCGTGATCAGTGGCTCGGGCGTCGGAGTTGTGGCGATGGACTCGTCATCACTGGTGCAGATTCCATACTCCACCGACGGGGCGACCGCAGCGGCTCTCCTGGCTGCAGCGATCGGTGTTGATCCCGTCGTTGCCGATGTTGCCGCCACGGGGGGAGGCTGCAGCGGCAACTACCGCACTTACGAGTGGGGTGGGCTTCAATTCCGCAGCCCGGGAGCGATCACAACCCCCGGAGGTCAGTCCTTCAACGCCACCGTGACGGCAACCGCGACGCCCGGCGGGCTCGAACTGACAACCGTCTCATCCCAGCGCATTGGCGCCCTCGCGTCAGACTTCGCCGCAGCAGTCGGGTCGGTGGTGAACGAGGACGGATCCGGAACCTCGTACATCTACTTCGATCGCCAGAACCCGGATGCCCCAGACTACGACGCCTGGGGAGCGCTCGGCCTCGCTACCGGCGGCGTCGTCGCCAAGATCATTGCGCCGCTCTACTTCTATGGCGACTGCTAAAGACTTCGAGCGACTGCAGCCGAGTGTGTATGGCCTTTGTGCATGAGCTTCCTGGCTACGGCGTGGGCCGCACTCGGAGAAGACCCCGCTGATCTTCGATCGGTGCGCTCCAGTGGCAAGGACGTGCCGCTCACGGCGACGCTTCCGGCGGGGATGCTCGTGCACGACGCCGTCGCGGCAGCATCCCTTTCCGCCGGTCTCTTGGCGGCGCGGGTCACCGGGCATCCGACCCCCGGGGTGAGCCTCGATCCGGTGCGTGTGGCAACCGCTGTTACCAGCGAACGACACTTTCGTCTGGGCGGCAAGCCGATGGATGCCTGGGCCGAGTTGTCGGGATTCTGGGAGTCGGCGGATGGGTGGGTTCGGACCCACACGAACTACCCGCACCACCGGCTTCGTTTGCTGGGCGCGCTCGGTTTGTCGATCGCGGCAGGGCGGGACGAGGTACAGACCGCGCTCTGGAACCTCACCTCGGCCGAGATCGAGGAGCGGGTCTGCGGGGCGGGCGGCGTTGCTGCTGAGGTTCGTTCCGAAGACCAGTGGGGCGAGCATCCTCAGGCGGGCGCGGTGGCATCCCAGCCGCTGATCGGCATTCGGCGCATCGGTGACGGCGGGGCTGCGCGATTCGAAGGCGCTAGCTTTTCGTCGCCAGCGCACGGCATCCGAGTGCTTGACCTCACCAGAGTTATCGCGGGACCGGTCGCGAGTCGAACCCTCGCGCGCTGGGGGGCCGATGTGCTGAGGGTGGATCCGCCTGCTATTGCCGAGGTCGGGTGGTACCACCTCGATACTGGAGCCGGGAAGCGCTCGACAATACTCGCGGCCGACGACCCGAGGTTCGATGATCTGCTCGATTCGGCCGACGTTGTTCTCACCGGGTACCGGCCCGGCGCCCTCGATAGGTTCGGGATGTCGCCGGAGGCACTTTCCGAACGCCGACCGGGTCTCGTCATGGCCAGAATCAGCGCGTGGGGCGAGTCCGGGCCGTTTGCCGGTCGCCGCGGTTTCGACAGCATCGTGCAGGCAGCAAGCGGGATCAGCTGGATCGAGAGTACCGATGGCCTTCGACCCGGCACTCTGCCGGCCCAGGCGCTCGACCATAGTGCCGGTTACTTTCTCGCTGCGGCCGTGACCACCGCGCTGCGGCGCCGCAGTGACGAGGGTGGCTCGTGGGCGATCGACGTGTCACTCGCGCGGGTTGCGCAGGAGTTACTTGCGGCGCCGGGCCGCGGCGCACTACAGCATCCCGCGTTCGAGCCGAGCATGGTCACCTACGGCGATGTGACAGTGGCGGCGGCCGCTGCAGGCTACGAGGGCGGGCCGGACGGGTGGGTTGAGGGCCCAGTGGTCTGGGGCTCCACCACGCCTCAGTGGCTGTCTCCCCAGATCTAGCGAAACCGAGGGGTTGTCGCCACGAACGGCAAGGTCATAGGGTCGAGCCGTGGCATTGGCAGCGGCACGGCCCGATCCCGTCCAGCAGCATGACGATATCGCGCGTGCCTACCGACCAAGCTGGCTGAACGGGATCTTCCGCGCCGTCGACCGACTGCCGGGGCCGCCAGCATTGTTCTATGGCATCGCCGCCGTGGTCGCGGTTGCGATCGGCACCATCCTTCTCTGGGTCGATGGCACTCAGCCGCTCGGCACGGTGTCGTACATCCGTGCGATCAACGACCTGTATTTCGTCTTTCCCATTGCGGTCATTCACTATCTCTGCGTCGCCGCAGGGCGAGCGATTGACAGGTTCCGACCGGCATTCGGGCCAGACCAAGCCCGGTTCGACCTCTACCGGCACAAGCTCACTACCGTGCCACGGGGTCCCGTATGGATCGCTCTCGGGGTCGGGATCATCTATGCGGCACTCAGCTTTAGTTCCGACCCGGCCCTGTTCGGTGTTCTCCCCAATTCGCCCGCGTACTCGGCGATCCCGCTCGCAACCTCAACGATTGTTTCCACGATCCTGTTCGTCGTCTACCTTGTGTTCGCCCTGCGTCAGCTCGTCTACGTCGTGCGGATCCATCGTGCCGCGGACAATTTGAGCCTGTTCGACAGTTTTGCGCATAACGCCTTCTCGGGCCTCACACTGCGCAGCTCGATACTCATGGTGCTGCCGGTCTACCTCTTCGCTTTCTTCGCCCTACTCAGTGGTCGCCCAGCCGACGCAATCTCGATACCGGACCTTATCTCGGTCGCCGCGGCAATCTCGGGCGCAGCACTGATCTTCATACTGCCGCTGCTGGGCATGCACCGCAGACTCGTCGACGAGAAGGCGCAGCTCTTACGGGACATCTGGGTTCGGATCGGCACAACGGCACAGGACCTTCACAAGGAGATGGACGCGAGCGCGACGGAGCGTGTCGACGCGCTCAACAAACAACTGTCTACGCTCCTGCTGGAGAGCGAGACGGTCAAGAAACTCTCCACTTGGCCATGGGCAGTGGAGACCCTGCGCGGGTTCCTTACGTCGGTCGCCCTGCCAATCCTGCTGTGGATCGCCACCACACTGCTGGGTAAGTTCGTCTTCTAGTGCGATCCCCGGGTGGCCGCGGCATAAACCCGTGTCGTCCCCGGTTATGTCTGCGGACACGACGAGGATGGACCCCATGACCGACACTGCAACCGCAGCCCCCGAAGACCTGCTCGCCATTTATCGCGAAAGACGTGAACTCAGCGTCGTGCAGCCGACCGGCAGCTTGGCGCTTGTCAACACTCAGTGGGTCGACACCGAGCAGACGATCTACGGAGTGCCCGGCCGATGGGCGCCACACGAGGGTGGCGGCCTGCGGGTCAGTGCTGCTGCATCCGACAACATCGTTGTCGACGGAGTACTCGTCGACGGGGATGCCGTCGTCCGCGGCAAAGACGACGCGCAGCCCAGCACCATTACATTCAGCGACCAAGTCACGGGATTCGTCATTGCGAACTCGGAGGGTGGCTACGCGCTGCGCGTGTGGGACGCGGACTCCGAAGGCATCCGCAACTTCGGTGGCATCGATGCGTTCGGCTACAACCCCGAATGGGTAATCACGGCGACTTTCACCGAGAACCCCGACGGCACGACGATGGGGTTCGAACACCTCAAAGACAACGGCAGCACCCGCGACGAGGTGATCCCCGGTGAAATCCGTTTCTCGAAAGACGGCGTCGACTACAACCTCGCGGCCTTCAAAGCCGGTCGCGCGCTCCAGTTGGTTTTCGCGGACGCGACAAACGCAGACGACACGTATAGCGTCGGTCGGTTTCTCTATGTCGCGCCGAACCCCGACGGCACAATAACGCTGGACTTCAACCACGCAGTACTGCCCCCGTGCGCCTTCAGCTACAACTTCAACTGCCCGCTGCCCCCCAAGCAGAACCGGTTTGCGGTGCGCATCGAGGCCGGCGAGAAGAACGTTCTTGCCAAGGATGGTTCGCTTCTGCACGGCTAAGCCGTTCACGGTGAGGGATGCAGGCCGACAGATGCAGATAGTGCTCGCTCGCGTCGACGGTGATCGCATCATGGCGGCGCACCGCAGTGACGAGGGCGGGGCGGTTCGCATCGAGTACGTCGATAATCTGGCCTCGTACGTAGCTCGACATGAATCGGGAACCCCGCGTTGGGTGTGGGATGACACCAGCGCCTGGTATCCGCAGTTGTTGGCTGCCCACGTGCGAGTCGACCGCTGCTACGACTTGCGGCTCTGCCACGCAATCCTGCGCGGATCGGAGCTCACCGCCTCGTCGGCGCTGGCGAGCGGTGCCCCCAACTCCTGGGATCGAGCGCGAAGTGAGTCGCGCGTTCGCGTAGGTGCGCTTTTCGAACTCGACGAGGATCGGGAGCCGGCTGCCGATCCGGTTGTCGAGTTCCAGCTGCAGCGGGCCGCCGTGGACGGCGCGGCACAGCCCGGACGAATCGATCGGTTGTTGGCAGCAGAGTCGGCGGGTGCTCTCATCGCGGCGGAGATGAACCACGCGGGACTACCGTGGAGCGTCGAGCGGCACCAGGAGATTCTCGCGCAGTTGCTCGGCGCCCGACCGAGGGACGGCGAACGACCGGCACGGCTCGACGAAGTACTCGATCGAGTGCGGTCCCTCCTAGCAGCGCCCGACCTTAACCCCGACTCGCCCGCGGAGTTACTCAAGGCCCTCGACCGGGCCGGCCTGAAGGCGACCTCCACCAGATCCTGGGAACTCAGGCAACTGAAGTCGCCCGCGATTGAGCCCCTACTCGAGTACAAGAAGCTCGCCCGGCTGCTGTCATCGAACGGCTGGAACTGGCTCGACACGTGGGTCGTCGGCGGCAGATTCCGACCGGACTATGTGCCCGGGGGAGCGGCAACGGGGCGATGGGGCGCGAGCGGCGGGGGAGCCCTGCAGCTGCCCAAACAGATCAGGGGGGCGGTCGTTGCCGACCCCGGCTGGAAGCTGGTGGTTGCCGACGCGTCTCAGCTTGAGCCGCGCATTCTGGCAGCACTATCGGGTGACCGCGGCATGATCGAGGCGGGCGCGGCCGGCGACCTGTACGCCGGAATTGTGGCGAGCGGGGCTGTCGAGACCCGCGATCAGGCCAAGGTCGCCATGCTCGGTGCCATGTACGGTGCGACAACCGGGGAGAGTGGGCGGCTCATGCCGAGGCTGACACGCGCGTATCCGAGAGCCATTGCGATGGTGGAAGAGGCAGCACGCGCGGGCGAGCGCGGCGAGATTGTGACCACGAGGCTCGGACGCAGCTCACCCCCTGGTCAGGCGGCCGACTACGACGAGGTCGCATCCGAGTCTGAGGTGAGTCGAAATCGCGGTCGTGCCCGAGCCTGGGGGAGGTTCACGAGGAATTTCATCGTGCAAGGCACAGCAGCCGAGTGGGCGCTGTGCTGGATGGCGGGCATCCGCAGGCGACTCGACGAGGCCGCCGGCGGAGCATGGTTGACGGATGCGCCGCATCTCGTTTTTTTCCTGCACGACGAGGTAGTGGTGCACTGCCCGGAGCACCTCTCGGAATTCGTCTCAGATCAGCTCGTGGCGGCGGCGGCCGATGCCGGACGGCTGCTCTTTGGGGACCTTCCTGCGCAGTTCCCGGTCACCGTCGCGGTCGTCGACAACTACGCGCAGGCCAAGTAACCACGAAACACCCTAACTACACGCTTGTCATTTCGGAGATTTATCGGCAATAATGGCCCCAGCGGACTGGAGCACACTTCCGGCCGCACAATCGCATATCGTTCAGAATCACAACCGTTCACGGGGTCGATGGGGAAGTCGCACCCAACCTGAACGGAGGCAGTATGTCTACGCTGCACGTGACTGCACCAACTGCTCGCGGAGTGCTTTTTGTGCACTCCGCTCCTCGTGCGTTGTGCCCACACATCGAATGGGCCGCCGGGAGCGCACTCGGGCGCGCGGTGAACTTCGCCTGGGATCCCCAGCCCGTTCTGAAGGGTGCCCAGCGAACCGAGTTCTACTGGGAAGGCGACAAGGGCACGGGGGCTGCACTGGCGTCCGCCCTGCGCGGCTGGGAGCATCTGCGGTTCGAAGTGACCGAGGATGCGGGCCTCGGCACCGACGGCGGTCGCTGGATGCACACGCCCGATCTGGGCATCTTTTATGCGCAAACCGACACGGTCGGCAACATGGTGATTGCCGAGGACCGACTTCGTTACGCGATGGAAGTTGCAGGGGCCAACGCGACGGAGCTCCACCGCGAACTTCGGCTCGCCTTGGGTCAAGCGTGGGATGACGAACTGGAAGCGTTCAGGCACGCGGGGCAAGACTCCGCCGTGGTCTGGCTACACAAGGTGGGCTAGGGAGAACCGCATGAAAACACTGGATCGCGAACTGGTCGACCTCATGGACGAGGTCGCCCCGCCGCTGCTCGACCTGTCACAGCTCGAACGACTCGTCACCGCCGACGAACTCGTCACCTTCGATGGGGAGTGCGCGGTGCACGATGGTTGCAGGCCCATCGTGAGTCGCCGCTCGGGCTAGGGGTAGCTGCGGAACGCAACCACCGAGTTGTGACCGCCGAAGCCAAATGAGTTACTCAGCGCCAGCAGTGGTCCGTCACCGAGCGGCCGCGGTGACGTTACTACGTTGAGGGGGATCGCGGGATCCTGTTCGGTGAGATTGATCGTTGGCGGAGCCGTGCGATTGTGCAGCGCGAGGATCGTGAAGATCGCCTCGAGTGCGCCGGTTCCGCCCAGAAGGTGGCCAGTGGCCGCTTTCGTGGCCGAGACCGCGATGTTCGGCAAGTGATCCCCAAATACTCGCAACATCGCGTTGTATTCCGCGATGTCACCGACCGGGGTGGATGTCGCGTGCGCGTTGATGTGATTCACGTCGGTGATTGCTGCGCCAGCCTGCTCCAGAGCGGCGAGCATGGCGCGGGCCGCTGCCGAACCCTCGGGGTCCGGTGCTGTGATGTGGAATGAGTCACTGGTGACCGATCCGCCAGCAAGTTCTGCGTAAATGCGTGCGCCACGCCCGAGGGCGTGTTCCTCGGTCTCGAGGACGAGGGTTCCCGCTCCCTCTCCGAGCACAAAGCCGTCGCGGGTGACATCGTACGGTCGGGATGCAGTTGTGGGGTCGTCATTGCGCTTCGAAAGCGCCTGCATGGCCGCGAACGACGCGATCGGCAAGGGATGCACGACTGCTTCGGTGCCCCCCGCAATGACGATGTCCGCAAGGCCCTGCTGAAGGTGATCGTAGGCGTTCGCGATTGCCTCGGTGCTTGATGCGCAGGCCGACACGTCGGTACGAGCGAAAGCGCGCGATGGGATAGCCATGCTCACCGCGGCGGCGGCGGCATTGGGCATCAGCATGGGGATCGTCATGGGAAGCACGCGACGCGGACCCTTCTCGCGAAGAGTGTCCCAGGCATCCAGCAGGGTCCACAGGCCGCCGATTCCGGTCGAGTAGTCGACGCCGATGCGGGTGGGGTCGATGTCGGGTGATCCGGCATCCGCCCAGGCCTCGCGCGCCGAGATCAGCGCGAACTGGCTGGAGGGGTCGAGACGTTTGTACTCGACGCGTTCGAGCACGTCCTCCGGGCGAACCCTGGCCTCAGCGGCAAAGTGCACGGGAAGGTCGTATCTGGCCACCCACTCGTGTTCGAGCGTGTGGACGCCGGATTCGCCAGCCAGCAGAGCCGCCCAAGAATCTGGCGCAGTGCCACCTAGCGGCGATGTTGCGCCAATGCCGGTAACAACGATCTTTGTGGGGGTCATATCAACGTTCCTGTGTCGAAGGTGCGTGGCGCGGCCGACCCGAGTGAGGGTCGGCCGCGAGCACGATTAGGCCTGTGCGCCGGTGATGAAGCTGACGGCGTCGCCGACAGTCTTCAAGTTCTTGACCTCTTCGTCGGGAATCTTGACGTCGAACTTCTCCTCGGCGTTGACGACAATCGTCATCATCGAAATCGAGTCGATGTCGAGGTCGTCGGTGAAGGACTTGTCCAGCTCGACGGTGTCCGTCGCAATGCCGGTCTCGTCATTAATAAGCTCGGCCAGGCCGGCGAGCACTTCTTCGGTGGACAATGCCATTGTTTTCTCCTTGGGGGATGTGATGTGACCGTGAGCAAGTTTAGGGGGACTAGGGCAGTACAACCACTTGTGCGCCGAACACAAGCCCGGCCCCGAATCCGATCTGAAGGGCCAGACCGCCGCTGAGTTCGGGATGCTCGGCCAGAAGTCGATGCGTTGCGAGGGGGATCGACGCGGCGCTGGTGTTGCCGGTATTGGCGACATCACGCGCGATCATGACGGTCTCGGGGAGTTTCAACTGCTTTGCAAACTCATCGATGATGCGCATGTTGGCCTGGTGGGGGATGAATGCCGCGAGGTCGTCGGCTGTGACCCCCGCGACCTTCAGGGCCTGCTTCGCGACCTTCGCCATTTCCCAGACGGCCCAGCGGAATACTGCCTGCCCGTCTTGGCGAAGGGTGGGCCATTCGGCCGTACCGTCGCGGAACTCGGTGAGCGTCGCATTCATGCTTACGGCATCCGCCTTGGATCCGTCCGAGCCCCAGACCGGGGCTGCGATTCCGGGGAAATCGCTCGGACCAATGACGACGGCTCCAGCACCATCACCGAGCAAAAACGAAATCGAACGGTCTGTCGGGTCGACGATGTCTGACAGCTTCTCGGCTCCGATCACGAGGGCGTAGTGCGCCGCGCCGGAGCGGATGAGGGCATCGGCCTGAGTCACGCCGTAACTGAATCCTGCGCATGCGGCATTTTCGTCGTAGGCGGCGGCCGGGTTCGCCCCCACCCGGTCGGCTACGACCGCGGCGATGGACGGCGTCTGGCGAACGTTACTGATCGTCGCGACGATCACTAGATCGATCTGGTCGGGGCGCACTCCGGACTTCTCGATGGCCTCCTGAGCTGCCTCGGTGGCCAAATCAACCGCACCCAGGCCCGCAGACGCGCGTGTGCGGGTCACAATGCCCGTTCGCTGTTGAATCCACTCGTCGCTCGAGTCGATGGCTTCGATCAGTTCGTCGTTGCCCACCAGCCGGTCGCCACGCGCCGCGCCATAGCTATAGATGCGAGTGAACTCGGCGCCCTGCGACTGGGTGAGGGTGATCATGACTTCCCATCGATTAGGTCGAACGCCGCCTGTAGGTCATCCGGGGTCTTCACCGCGACCGCCGGAACGCCCTTGAGGCCACGCTTGGCGAGGCCGACCAGCGCGCCGGCCGGAGCGAGTTCGACGATTCCCGTGACGCCGGCGGCCGCGAAGGCCTCCATTGTCTTGTCCCACCGTACCGGCGACGAGACCTGACCGACGAGCAGAGTGACGAATTCGGTGCCGCTCGTGACGCGCGATCCGTCGCGATTGGTCCAGATCGGCAGGGTCGGGTCGTGGGCTTCTAGCGTGCTCGCAAAGTCCAGCAGGTGAGCTACGGCCGGCTGCATGTAACGGGTGTGGAAGGCACCCGCGACCTGAAGGGGGACAACGCGGGTGCCAGCGAGAGGGCTGGCCGCGAGTGCGTCTAGGCCGTCCCGCGCCCCGGCAACCACAACTTGTCCACCGCCGTTGAAGTTGGCCGGCGCGAGATCCAGTTCGGCCAGCCGCTCGAGCAGGGCGTCTTCGTTTGCGCCCAGCACTGCTGACATTCCGGTCGGCTCGAGTGCAGC
This sequence comes from Actinomycetales bacterium, assembly GCA_038207805.1. Classification (GTDB taxonomy): domain Bacteria; phylum Actinomycetota; class Actinomycetes; order Actinomycetales; family Microbacteriaceae; genus Rhodoglobus. The sequence continues at coordinate 10,920 of JBBQZJ010000045.1, forward strand.
GGCATCGGCCATTGCACGACCGCGCTCGCGCACAAAAGAAACGGCATCGGTATCGCCAAGGATGCCAGCAGCGGCCGCCGCAGTCACCTCGCCGACCGAGTGGCCGGCGACTCCGCCGACCCGCTCCCGTCGACCATCGGCGAACAGGGATCGCAGGGTGACGAGGCCCGCTGCGACGATGAGCGGCTGGGCAACCTTGG
>JBBQZJ010000046.1:0-11097 GCA_038207805.1 Actinomycetales bacterium
CGAACGTCGACAAGGTGACGGGAACTCCTACGGTCATTGTCAACGGGCTGAAGTACGAAGGTCCAGTGAACGATCTCGCGTCGTTCCAGGCATTCGTGGTGCAGGCCGCCGGAACGAGCTTCAACGACAACTCCACCGCCACTCCGACGCCTACCCCGTCGCCAACGCCGTAATCGGCAGGGCAAGCAAACCGATACGCTACAAGCGGTGAGCCGGGAAGTCTGGTCGGCAAAGTCTCTGACGAGCCTCGACCAGAAAGCACCCAGTGCACGCATCCGATATCGCAACCACCCTGCCCATCGTTGACCGGCACACGCCCGCACTGAAAGCGGCCGGTCTGATTGCTGCCGCCGACGCTGGCGGTCTCATCGTCGCCAATTCCCAGGGCGAACCGGTTGGAGTGGTCGCTTCGGTTGACATCCTTCGACTCCTGCTGCCCAACTACCTTCGCGACGACATGTCGCTGGCGGCCGTCGTTGACGAAAAGGGCTCGGAGGAGATGTGGACCACCGCCGCGAACCGCACCCTCGGTGAGCTCATCGACGACGACGCGGTTCGGATGCCCGACCTCGTTGCGGTCGACGCCGATGCGACGATCGTCGAGATTGCCGCCCAGATGGCGGATGCCCGCGTGCGGGTCGTGCTCGTGCGCGGCCCGCGGGGCACCGCGCCGCGTTTCGTGACACTGCCCGCGGTGATGGATGCCATTGTCAGGTTCGCGACGCAGTCCGGGGCCGGGGCGTGACCATCCAGATCGTTCTCGCACTGGCCGTATTCGGCGCCGCCTATGTGTTCATCGCGACGGAGAAAGTCAACCGTGTGACGGTGGCGCTCGTCGGGGCGGCGCTCATGGTGGTTATCGGGGCGACCGACGATAAGGAGGCATTCTTCTCCGAGGAGAGCGGCATCGACTGGAACGTTATCTTCCTGCTCCTCGGGATGATGATCATTGTCGGGATACTGCAACAGACGGGAATGTTTGAGTTTCTCGCGATCTGGGCCGCCAAGCGGGCCAAGGGTCGGCCGTTCGTGATCATGGTGATGCTCATCGTGATCACCGCCGTGCTCTCCGCCTTTCTCGACAACGTGACCACGGTGCTGTTGATCGCCCCGGTCACCCTGCTGATCTGTGATCGGCTGGGCACATCCCCCATCCCCTTCCTGATCGTCGAAATCATGGCCAGCAATATCGGTGGAACAGCGACCCTCATCGGCGACCCGCCCAACATCATCATCGCCAGTCGCAGCGGCCTGACCTTCAACGACTTCGCGGCCAACCTTGCACCGATCGTCGCCTTACTCCTGGTCGTCTTTGTCGGCCTTGCGTGGCTGATGTTCCGCAAGCAACTGCACTACAACCCGGAGCGGGTCGAGCGGGTGATGGCCCTCAATGAGAAGGAAGCGATCCGCAATCCACGCCTGCTGGTGATCTCGCTGGTTGTGCTCACGCTTGTGCTCGCCGGATTCATCCTGCACTCGGCGATTCATCTCGAGCCTTCACTGGTAGCTCTGCTTGGCGCCGGTCTGCTGATGCTGCTGGCACGCCTCGAACTACGCAAGGTTTTCGCGGATGTCGAGTGGGAGACACTCGTGTTCTTCGCCGGGTTGTTCATCATGGTCGGCTCGCTCGTGAACCTCGGGATCATCGGATTCCTCGGCGAGACGGTGACGGAGGCGGTCGGCGACAACTACTTCGGCGCTGCGGTGGTGCTGCTGTTCGGCTCAGCCGTCTTCTCGGGAATCATCGACAACATCCCCTACGTCGCGACGATGGCCCCGCTCACCAATGATCTGGTGAACGCCGGCGGTGCGGCTGCGCAGCCGCTGTGGTGGGCGCTCGCCCTGGGTGCTGACCTCGGCGGCAACGCGACCGCGATCGGGGCTAGCGCGAACGTGGTGGTGCTCGGCATCGCCAAGCGGAACGGGCATCCGATCTCGTTCTGGCAGTTCACCAAGTACGGACTGATCGTGACCGGCGTGACGGTGACGCTGAGCCTGCCGTACCTCTACCTGCGGTATTTCGCGGGGTAGGCAGACTCAGCGTGTGGTGCGCTATTTCGCCGATCGGGCCGGGCGAACGGCCAACACGATCAGCCAGACGATCAACAGGACTTCTCCGACAAAGGTGAAGGTCGAGACCGTCGGGGTGAAGTTCGCGATCAGAACAGTCCCGATTCCGTCGACGAGGTATCCGGCGCCAGCGATGGCGATCAGAACCGCGAGCACCCGGGGGATGAACCGGGAGCGGTAGGCGAGATAGCCGACGAGCAACAGGTGGACTCCGAAGAGCGTGAGCCCGGTGCGCCACACGATGAAGTAGCCGTCGATAGCGTTCATGGCTACTTCCGGCTGCTCAACGAGGCCGGGAACCGTTGCGAGTTGAGCGATCGCGACGAGGAAGATGGCGCTGTATGCGACCCGGAACCACGCCGATGTGATCGCGACCATTCGGTTGACCGGAGCCAACAGCGAGTAGAGCGCTGCCGCGACAACGACGTCGAGAATTGCTGCAGCAAGCATGGCCAGAACGCCCAGTCGAAACTGTAGTTCTGAGCCCGAAATGTTCTGAGCTGTCGTTACGGCGTCGCCCGTGGCGATCAGCGGCGTAAGTGCCGCGAAGTTGCCGATACCGGCGAGGATCGCGATCAGTAGTAGAGCGATACCTCCGATCCAGCTGGCGGAGCGTGAAACGGTGGGTGAGTTCTCAGTGCTGGCCATGATTGGCCTCCTTGTCATGTAGGTGAAGCGGGGATGTAGTTGTTGTTCGGTTGTGTTCAGTGGGTGACGTGGGCGGCAACGAATGCCGTGATGGCGCGGCCAATGGTGGCTGACTGGGTCCAGTGCAGGTAGTGCTGTCCCTCGAGAATCGTGAGTTCGTGGGTCGTGACGCCGGCGAGCTCGTTCTCGTGGTTCGGCAACCAGGTCGGGTCGGCGGCAATCGTCTCGGTCGCCAAGAACTGCAAGACCGGGATATCCGACGGCAGAGGCTGTTCGCTTGCCTTCGTCGAATTGGCACCGATCCGAGCCCACTCATCTGAGATCGAGAGGTTGCCGTAGTTCCAGTTGGTCAGTGCGGCCGTGTATTTGCGCTCGCTCGCGGTGTAGGCGGTTCCGGGAGGTTGGATGACGTCGGGTGCGAGGGTGCTCACGAGTCGCATCAAGCCCAGGCCAGCAAGCGTCGCTTCCATCGTCGACGGCTGGCCGACATCGAGGGATGAGGTCTTCGCGGTCATGGGGTCGATCCCGATGATCGCCGAGACATCGCCCGGATACGCGTTCGCGTAGTAGTGCGTGTACAGTCCGCCGACCGAGTGGCCGAGCAGGATGACCGGCGACGTGACGCCGAGACGGCCCAGCACCTCGTGAATCTCGGACGTGATGTTCTCGACGGTGCGGTTGGGCACATCGATGTCGCTGTAGCCGTAGCCGAATCCCTCGATCACGATTACGTCAAACCCGTCGAGCTCGCGGATGAGGGGCGCGAAGTCGATCGCCGGGGCTGGTGTGCCAAAGCCGCTCAGCAAGACCATCGTCGGGCCGGTACCCCCGGTGCGGTACACGTTGACGTCGCCCGCTTCGAGGGAGATGGTCTGGCCGTACGAGGTGAGGTCCGACTTCTCGGCACTCGTGATGCTCGCATTGGCGACGGTGGAGGTCAGGGTGAGGGCCGCGACGCTCCCCACGATTACGCCGGTGGCGATGAGCGCGCGCTGCCAGCGGGGGCGGCGGGCCTTTCCGGTCGCCACCGCTGAGGTGGGCTCGGATGATGGGTTCTGGTTACGTGACGACATTGCTTCGTTTCCTGTTCTTTCGGTCGGATGGGGTACTCATACTCAAACAAACATGTTCGAGTTCTAATTCCCTAAAATATACACCCGTGTTTGAGTTAGTCAAGGGGGAATCTTGGTGAGCGGATTCGGGGGCAGCAGAAACTGCCGCGTGGGCAGCGTGGGGGCGGCCGGCGACGAGGTGTGCGACTAGCGGGGGGCACAAGTTTCGAACTTGCGGGCTAGGCGGCCGGGCGTGAGCCCTTGGGGGGAGACAAGTTTCGAACTTGCGGGCCTTGCGGCCGGGCGTGAGCCCTCGGGAGAGACAAGTTTCGAACTTGCGGGCTTTGCAGCCGGGCGTGAGCCCCTCGGGGGGGACAAGTTTCGAACTTGCGGGCTCCGCCATTGGCGGAGCCCCCTGTCGGATTCGAACCGACGACCCCCGCTTTACAAGAGCGGTGCTCTGGCCAACTGAGCTAAGGGGGCGCGAACAGTCCATAGTAGCTTTTGTGAGTTCTTCAACGCAGTCCCACCCGTCCCGCGGGGTCATCGTTATCGCCGTAGGTGTCGCAGTGCTGAGCGGCGCTCTTGTCGCTGTGCAAACGCGCATCAACAGCCAGTTCGCGCGCGACCTCGGCGACAGTTTTCTCGCGGCGCTTGTGTCGTTCGTGGTCGGGGGCGTCATCGTCGCCGCGGTCGCACTGCTCGCCCCCAGCGGCAGACGCGGGATAGCGCGCCTGCGCGACTCGGTCGCCTCCCGCGAGACGCCGTGGTGGTTCCTGCTCGGCGGGGCGTGCGGCGCATTCTTCGTGGTCGCGCAGGGGCTCACCGGGGCCATTCTTGGGGTATCCCTCTTCACCATTGCGACCGTCGCCACCCAGACGGTCGCCGGCGCGATCATCGACGGCGTGGGTTTCGGCGACATGCTCAAGCGACCGGTCACCGTGCTCCGCATCATCGCCTCGATTCTCGCGCTCGGCGCTGTCGCCTTCACCGGGCTCGCCGAACTGCGAACCGACTTTCCCGTAGCGTTGCTGATCTTCCCCCTGGTGGCTGGTGCCGCTGCGGGCTATCAGCAGGCAGCGAATGGGCAGCTTCGCCACGTGGCGCAATCGACGCTCGCTGCGACTTTGGTGAACTTCGTGGTGGGAACCGTTGCGCTACTGCTGGCGACAGCCGTGCACGTCGTTGCGGGGGGATGGGTAGCAGCATTCCCGACCGAGCTGTGGCTGTACTCGGGGGGCCTGATTGGCATCCTTCTCATTGCCGGATCAATCGTCGTTGTTCGTGCCATCGGTGTGTTGCTGCTGAGTCTTGGCCTGATCGCCGGCCAACTGCTGGGCGCCCTGCTGCTCGACGTCTTCTTCCCGATGGCGATCGGAGGGCTCCCGGTAACGACCGTCATCGGAACTCTCGTCACCCTCGGCGCGGTCTCCCTCGCCGCCGTCTCGGCCCAGCGCTCCGACGCGCCAGTCGTAGGGCTCCGTGCCGACGACTAGTGCCGACGACTAGTGCCGACGACTAGCCCGCGAGCACCGAAACGAAATCCGCACCGTCGATCGCCGCACGCCGCGCTTCGGCCTGTGCGCCATCCGGGATGCCGCCAACGTAAAGCCAGCCCATGAGGTGCTCGTTGTCGGCGAGCTCGTGCATGCGCCGCACGGCGTCGGTTCGGGTGTGTCCCCCGGTGCGCCACATGACGCCCCAGCCCTGTTCGTGAAGCAGAAGACTGAGGGTGTGCGCGATGCCGGATGCCACGGCGTCCTGCTCCCATACCGGCACCTTGATGCTCGGCTCGTGGCGGGCGACCACCGCGATGAGCAGCGGCGCTCGAAGCGGTTTCTCGGCAAGCTTCTGGGCGTCGGCGCCGTGTAATCCGCTCTCGACGACGAGTGCTTCGCCGAGGCGCGCACGTGCGTCACCGCGCAACTCGATGAGACGCCACGGCCGCAGTGCGGCGTGATCGGCGACCGATGCCGCGGCCTCGACCAGCTCGATCAGCTGGTCGTGGCTGGGGGCGACGTCAGTCACCCGAGGGTAGGACTGGCGCCGCCGCACGGCATCGAGAGCACTCATGCTGCCGATTCAATCACGGCGAAGCCGTTCACTCCTCGGTGTCGAAGGTGAGCGAGACCGAATTCATGCAGAACCGGTCACCGGTCGGGGTCTGGGGAGCGTCGTCGAAGAGGTGTCCGAGGTGGGATCCACAGTTCGCGCATCGCACCTCCACGCGCGCCATGCCCAGGGTGGAATCGCGAACCAGCTCCACGGCATCCTTCTCGGTCGGAATGTAGAAGCTCGGCCAGCCACTACCCGAATCGAACTTGGCGGTGCTGCGGAACAGTTCCTGACCACACGCCTTGCACTTGTAGACACCCTCACGCTTCTCGTCGAGTAGCTCGCCGGTCCAGGCGCGCTCGGTTGACGCTTGGCGCAGCACAGCGAACTCCGAGGGGGTCAGCTCGGCGCGCCACTGCGCGTCACTCTTGGTTACCTTGTAGTCCATCTGTGTCTCCTTGCGAACGAGGGAAGAAGCCTTCCACTTCGGTTAAACTCGGTGGTGTGCCCGAATGTTCCGCGATCGTCAAAACGTTCAGCCAATTGACGACCGACGAACTCTATTCGTTCCTCAAGCTTCGCACCGATGTGTTCTATCTCGAACAGAAGGTCGATGACGAAGAGCTCGATAACCGCGATCGCGAGCCCACCACCGTGCACTACTGGATAGCGGATGCCTCGGGCGCTGCAGCATATTTGCGCACCCTCTACACCGATACGGCCGAACACCAAGATGCGAACTGGACCATCGGCCGGGTCGTCGTTCGTGCCGACCGCCGCGGCGAAGGACTCGCCCAGCAGCTCATGGACTGCGCACTGGACCGCCTGGCCGGCTCGGCCGTGCTGCTGCACTCGCAGGAGTACATTGCTCCGCTCTATGCGAAGAGCGGATTCGAGCCATACGGCGACGTGTACGTCGAGGCGGGCATCCCGCACATCTCGATGTATCGAGCTGCGGTGACCGCGTGATCGTCGGTGCCCTCGTGCTGGCGGCCGCTCTCGCGCTAGGAGCGCCCGTGGCCTCGGACGAGGGCGCGAGCGAGGCTTCCGACGGCGTCGCAGCGGTCACGACCGGCTGCGCGGTGACGGATGCCGCACTCACTTGGGGCTTCAAGGAGTCGTTCCGGAGTTACATCAGCGGCACGATCGCCAACGGCGAGTGGACCGTCGCAAACGGCGCCACCTACGCCACCCCCGAGTTCGGATGGTCAGCTGGCACGGGCACCATCTCGGACGGCGTCGGAACGATCGATTTCGACGGGTCGGTCGAGTTCACTGGACACGGCGGAATCCTCGACACGACGGTCGCGAACCCGCGGCTCGTGTTCGATGGCTCCGGCACAGCGCGGTTACTGCTCGACGTGTCTGGAACCACCCAGCAGGGTGAGACGATCGATGAGAAAGCCGTCGACTTCGCGAGCATCGACCTCGGGACAGCAACCTACGGCGATGGCACGGTCACGATCGTGGCTGCCCGGACCATCCTCACCGAGCCCGGTGCGGTCGCGTTCGGCACCTACGAGGCGGGGGAGCCGTTCGATCCACTGACGGTGACCCTCACTGCCGACCCGGCGTGCACCAAGGCACCAGCGGTCCCGACCCTGCTGCTCGCTGCCGTGGGCGCGGCGGTACTCGTAGTAGTTGCGGTGGGTGCGGTACTCGTCGTGCGCCGCCGCCGGTCAGCCTCGCGCGCAGCTCAGGCGCCCACAATTCAGGCGCCGAATGTTCAGGCGCCGAATGTTCAGGCGCCCGGCGCGTAGATTGCGCGAGCAAGGGCATCCAGAACTGCGGCTGTACGAGGACCGAAGCTGAGAATCTCGCCGTCGGCCATGTCGACGAATCGGCGGTTCTGACCCGCGGTCGTCAGCGCTACCGCCGGGTTCGACTCGAGTAGGCCATCCACACCGCCGACGCTGGCCAGCCCGTCGGTCATCACAAGAATCAGGTCGGGGTTGGCGGCGACCAGAGCCTCGTCTGTCATCGGACGCTGGCCGACGAGACCAAGCTCGGCTGCGACATCCACCCCGCCGAGCGACGAGATGAGCACGTCGGCGCCCGACTCCTCGCCGAACAGGTAGTAGATGCCGGATGCCCCGCGCAGGTACAGGAACAGCATGCGTAGTGGCGGTCCGGGTGGCACAATTGCCGCGATCTCGTCCACCTTCGCGGTGATGCCGCTCACCAGGCTGGTCGCGAGTTGCTCGCCCGCCGCCGCAACGCCGAGTGCCGCCGATACCTGCCGCGCGAGCTCTCCGACGCCGTCGAGGCTGGGAGTTGTGGTCACGAACACGACGGGGATGCCCGCGTCACGCAGTTGAAGCACGACATCGATGGGACCGATGGTTCCGTCGGTGATCAGCACGGTCGGTCGCAGGGCGAGGATCGCCTCCGAGTTGACCGTGTGGCCGCCGGTCGTAATCACCGGGAGGTCCGCCGCTTGAGCAAACGTCGTCGAGATGTCGCGTCCAACCACTTTGTCGCCGAGGCCCAAACCGAACACCGTGGCGGCGATCGAGCCCGAGACATCCATCGCCAGGATGCGGTCGGTCGACGTCACGGTCACGGTGGTGTCGCCGTCCAGATCGCGCGAGGTGACCGTCGCCGGGAGGGACTGTTCGGGTGCCTCGGCGGGGGTCGAAATCGCGTCTCCGTCGAGGATCGCGGTGGATTGGCCGACGTAGGCGTGCGGGTTGGTGAGCACGGTGAGTTGGGCGAGGGGAACGCCGGGGTCGCTGCTGACGGCAGACGGACGCTGGTCGGCGGCCGTTGTGGAAGAGCAGCCTGCCAGAGCTGCGACCAGCAGGGCGCACAGCGCAACGGTCGCGGCGGAGCGGGTGAGCATGGCGGCCAATCGCAGAAAACTGATGAGTTAGGTCATCCTAACCTGCGCCGATCTGCGCTGGCTGGGAATCGGCGATGCCTGCGCGCTTCACCCCTCAGCGCGAACGCGCGGCCCTAGGATAACGAGCGAAACTGGAGGAAGTTGTGGCGAGCGCGGGATCGGATCGAGAGCGGATCGGGGAATCCGGCCTGTCTGCCCGGGATGCCCGAATTCTCGACTTCGAGCGCCAGTGGTGGAAGCACGCCGGTGCCAAGGAGGAGGCGATCCGCGTCGAGTTGTCACTCAGCGCCGCCCGGTATTATCAGATTTTGAATGCTGTAATTGATGCGCCCGAGGCTGTGCGCTACGACCCGATGCTGGTCGGCCGCCTTCAGCGGGCACGCGATGCCCGCACCTCGGCCAGACTCGCTAGGACATTCAGAACCAACGACCACGGTACGAGTGAGATTCGCACTGCCGATAGAAGCACCGACTACCACCGCGGCGACAGCCCCCAGAATCCAGAATCGAACGACTGAGCTATGGCGAATTACCCCAAGGACCGGTTCGACCAGATTCCGCACGACCTGGCGCGAATCGGTGCCCACCGCGGCCCGCGGCCCAAAGGGCGCGGTTGGATCGGCTTCGCCTGGGCTGTGCTTGCCACCGGAGCCTTGCTGTTTGGCGGCCTGTATGCGGTCGGCAGGGTTCTTGGCATTGACCTCGGAATCGCGATCTTCGCGCCGGAGGCGACGCCGACTCCCACTCCCACTCCCATCGTGACGGCCGAGCCGGTTCTGGATCCGACGACGATCGATCAGGTCGCCCGCGAGATCAAGATCGACGTGCTCAACGGTTCCCCGATCGTCGGGCTCGAAGACACCGTCGGTGCGGAGCTCGTCGCGGCGGGCTGGCGCACGGGAACCTTTACGGCCGCGTCGGTGCGCGACGTCGAGAAGACGTTCGTGTACTACAGCGATATCGCCAACGAAGATGTTGCGCGCGGATTGGTGTTGGCCATCGGCGCGGGCGAGATTCGATTCGTTGCGCCAGACACGTTCCCGGGCGCAACGCTCACGGTCGTTCTCGGGGCCGACTACCCGGTGCCGACGGCGGCCCCCTAGCCGGGTCTGACGCCGCACGTCCGCACTCGCCCCTGTCGAGTGGCTGTACCTTTCTTGCACTCACCCCTGTCGAGTGCTAGTTTTTCCTTTGGCACTCTCACGTTCAGAGTGCTAACGAATTCGTCTGTACGACGTCCGGGAGGGACGAGAAACACACATGGCAAAGATCATTGCTTTCAACGAAGAGGCCCGTCGTGGCCTCGAGCGTGGCCTCAACATTCTGGCTGACGCCGTCAAGGTGACGCTTGGCCCACGCGGCCGCAACGTCGTACTCGAGAAGAAGTGGGGCGCACCCACCATCACGAACGATGGTGTGTCCATCGCCAAGGAGATCGAACTCGACGATCCCTTCGAGAAGATCGGTGCCGAGCTCGTCAAGGAGGTCGCCAAGAAGACGGATGACGTCGCGGGCGACGGAACCACGACCTCGGTCGTTCTCGCTCAGGCTCTCGTTCGCGAGGGACTGCGCAACGTTGCCGCTGGCGCCGACCCGATCAGCCTCAAGCGCGGAATCGAGAAGGCCACAGCTGCGGTTATCGCGGCACTCGTTGCCGGCGCGAAGGAGATCGAGACCAAGGAAGAGATCGCGGCAACCGCATCCATCTCTGCCGGTGACGCCGAGATCGGCGCACTAATCGCCGAGGCGATCGACAAGGTTGGCAAGGAGGGTGTTGTCACCGTCGAGGAGTCGAACACCTTCGGCACCGAGCTCGAGCTCACCGAGGGCATGCGCTTCGACAAGGGCTTCCTGTCCGCGTACTTCGTCACGGACCAGGAGCGCCAAGAGGCGGTCTTCGAAGACCCGTACATCCTCATCGCGAACAGCAAGATCTCCAACATCAAGGACCTGCTGCCCATCGTCGACAAGGTGATCCAGAGCGGCAAGCAGCTGCTCATCATCGCCGAGGACGTCGACGGCGAAGCGCTCGCGACTCTCGTCGTGAACAAGATCCGCGGCATCTTCAAGTCGGTCGCCGTCAAGGCTCCCGGTTTCGGTGACCGTCGCAAGGCCCAGCTGCAGGACATCGCTATCCTCACCGGTGGCCAGGTCATCTCCGAGGAGGTCGGTCTCAAGCTTGAGAACGCCACCCTCGACCTGCTCGGCAAGGCGCGCAAGGTCATCATCACCAAGGACGAGACCACGATCATCGAGGGTGGGGGCGACGAGGATGCCATTGCGGGCCGCGTGAAGCAGATCCGCTCGGAGATCGAGAACACCGACAGCGACTACGACCGCGAAAAGCTCCAGGAGCGCCTCGCGAAGCTCGCGGGCGGTGTTGCAGTCATCAAGGCTGGAGCGGCAACCGAGGTCGAGCTCAAGGAGCGC
>JBBQZJ010000047.1:0-10953 GCA_038207805.1 Actinomycetales bacterium
GCAACTGCCGCGACGAACTCGGTACGGTTTAGTGACTTGTCAGCCATGGGATGTCCTCCTCGGACCTGATGCAGTTGTAGGTGTTGCCTGTGTAGCGCCTGAAATCTACCAGCTTGACTTGGTAATTCCCGGCAACTCACCCCGGTGAGCCATGTCACGGAATCTAACCCGGGAAACGCCAAACTGGCTGAGGAAACCGCGCGGACGGCCGTCAATCGCGTCGCGACCGCGTACGCGGACCGGTGAAGCGTTGCGCGGCAGCTTCTGCAGGCCGAGGCGTGCGGCCTCGCGCGACTCGTCGGTACCCGCCGGGTCGACGAGTGCCTTCTTCAGCTCAAGGCGCTTGGTGGCGTAGCGCGCCACAATGACCTTGCGCTTCTCGTTCTTTGCAATCTTGCTCTTCTTGGCCATGGTTTAGCGCTCCTCGCGGAATTCAACGTGCTGGCGAATCACCGGGTCGTACTTCTTGAGCACGAGGCGATCGGGGTTGTTGCGACGGTTCTTCTTCGTCACATAGGTGTAGCCCGTTCCAGCGGTCGAACGAAGCTTGATGATGGGACGGATGTCCTGTGCCTTTGCCATTAGATCTTCTCCCCACGGGCAAGCAGATCCTTGACTACGCTCTCGATGCCACGAGCGTCGATCACCTTGATGCCCTTGGCAGACAACGTGAGGGTGACGCTACGGCGCAGGGACGGCACGTAGTAGGTCTTCTTCTGGATATTCGGGTCGAAACGACGCTTGGTGCGTCGGTGCGAGTGCGAGATGCTGTGCCCAAAGCCGGGAACGGCTCCGGTCACCTGGCAGGTTGCTGCCATGGGTGTACTCCTGTTCTAGTTACCGTAGACATCCGTTTGTGGACGACTACCCAAGATCACTTGTCGGCACGCCGTGATCCCCAATTGTTCCGAGGCGGCACACGTGTGAGCGGAAATGCTCAACCTGTACATGGTACGGGTGCTGCGATCCCAGCGCAAACGCTGGCTGAGTAACGTGAAGCGCGTATCGAAACCCGGCCCCCCGAACCCTAGGCTCGAACCCATGCGCATCGCCTACGCCGTCGGCTATTGGAAACAGGGCCCACCCCGCGGCGCGCTGAAAGCCATCCGCACCGCCGAACGTCTCGGCTTCGAATCGGTCTGGACCGCCGAGGCGTACGGATCAGACGCGTTTACCCCGCTCGCCTGGTGGGGATCGCAGACCAGACGCATCAAACTCGGCACCGGGATCGCGCAGCTGTCTGCCAGAACCCCAACGGCTGCCGCCATGGCTGCCCTCACCCTCGATCACCTCTCGGGCGGCCGGGTGATCCTGGGGATCGGGGCATCCGGACCCCAGGTCGTCGAGGGCTGGTACGGCCAGCCATACCCGAAGCCGCTCGCGCGCACCCGCGAGTACATCGACATCGTCCGCCAGGTGCTTGCGCGGGAGACCCCGGTCGAGTCGACCGGCGAGCACTACCGGCTGCCCTACATCGGGCCGGATGCCTCGGGTCTCGGGAAACCGTTGAAGTCCACCGTTCATCCGCTGCGGGCCGACCTGCCCATCTATCTCGCCGCCGAGGGACCCAAGAACGTCGCCCTCGCGGCCGAGATCGCCGACGGGTGGCTGCCGTTTCTGTTCTCTCCGAAAGCCAACGCGGATGCCGTCGCGTCCCTCGAGGCCGGCTTCGCACTGCGCGCCCCCGAGCGCTCCCCCGCGAGAATTTCGAGGTTGCGTTGCAGATGGCGGTCATCCCGCATCCCGACGTGGAGAAGGCCGCGGACATGGTGCGGCCCGTCATCGCGCTCTACGTCGGAGGCATGGGCGCGAAAGGCGCGAACTACCACCGCAACGTGATCGACCGGCTCGGATATAGCGACGCGGCCGACACGATTCAGGAGCTGTATCTCGCCGGCAAGAAGGCCGAAGCCATCGCCGCCGTGCCGACCAAGCTCGTCGAAGAGATCGCGCTGATCGGGCCGCCGGAGAAGATTCGCGACGAACTGCAGGCCTGGGAGGAGTCCGTGGTCACAACGATGGTCGTGCAGGGTCCGGCCTTCGCGCTGCGCACGATTCGGGATGTCGTGATGGGCGGCTCGCTCACCCGCGCGAAGCTCGGGGCGCTGGCGTTCGCCTACTCAACTCGACGGTAATCGCGCCGAACATTGGGCGCACAAACCGAACACGTCCACTACGTGGTTGGGGCTGATGAATCCGTGCTCGGCAGCGACCGTTTTTGCCCACTGCTCCACGGCGTCCGCCTCAATCTCGATCGTCAGCCCGCAGTTGCGGCAGATCAGGTGGTGGTGGTGGCTACCGGGTGTGCAGGCGCGATAGATGCTCTCGCCCTCCTGCTGGAGGGCATCCGCTTCGCCCTCGGTGGCGAGGTCCGAGAGCGCGCGGTAGACAGTAGCGAGACCAATTGAGGAACCGCCGTCTCGCAGCGCCGAGTGCAGGGCCTGAGCGCTGACGAACCCTTCCGAGGCCGATAACGCCGTGCGCACGGCCTCACGCTGCCACGTGTTGCGCTTCATCGACTGGCTCCCGCTCGTGCGGCCCGCCAGCTGATGCCCCGGGCAACGAGGTAGATAGTGAACGAGATCGTAGTGATGAACGGGCTGATCGGCAGCGAACCGCCGAGAGCCAGAAGGATCCCTCCGACCGCCGACACCAGACCGAAAGACATCGCGAGAATCGGCACGAGAACCGGTGACGAACTCAGGCGCAGAGCGGATGCCGCGGGCGTCACGAGCAGGGCGAGAACGAGCAGTGCCCCGATCACCTGCACCGAGACCGCAACCGTCAGTCCGAGCAGAAGCATGAAGACCAGCGAGAGCGCGCGGCTCGGCACCCCACGAGCAATCGCTACCTCCTGGTCGAGGCTGTCGAAGGTCAAGGGGCGCCATATCCACAGCAACACGGCGAGCACCGCAAGACTGATGGCCACGAGCAGCCCAAGCTGCGGGAAGTCGACCGAGACGATCTGGCCGGTGAGCAGGCCGAACTTGTTACCGCTGCGCCCCGGATACAGCGCGAGAAACAGGATGCCGAGGCCCAGTCCGAAGGGCATCAGCACCCCGATGATCGAGTTGCGGTCCCGGGCGCGGGAGCCGAGCACCCCAATGATCACGGCCGCGATAAGCGAACCAATGACGGACCCGGCCACCACGTTGACCCCGAGCAGTAACGCACCGGCGGCCCCGGCGAACGACAACTCGCTGATACCGTGCACGGCGAACGCCATATCGCGTTGCATAACAAACACACCGATGAGCCCGCCGACAATCCCCAGAACGGCTCCGGCCGCGATGGATGCCTGTACGAGCTGGAGCAGTTCCCCGTAGTTGCTGAAATCCATTAGGCGGAGTCCTCACCCGGGTGGTGGCTATGGTCGGGTGCGCCGGCGACAAAGACACGACCCCGGTTGCGGATGACCTCGACGGACGTTCCGTAGAGGGCACTCAGAACGTCGCTGCGCAGAACCTCGTCGGGAGTGCCGATCGTGAACCTGCCTTCGGCGAGGTACAGGATGCGATCCACCATCGACAGCACCGGGTTGATGTCGTGCGTGACGAAAACAACCGCCGTGTTGCTGTCGCGACGGCGAGCGTCGATGAGGCCAGCGATCGCGGACTGGTGGTACAGGTCCAGGCTGGCAAGGGGTTCGTCGCACAACAGCAATACCGGATCATCCGCTAGCGCCTGTGCGACCCGAAGCCTCTGCTGCTCGCCGCCTGACAGTGAGCCGAACGGACGATTCGCGTAGTCAGTAGCGCCGACGGCATCGATGAGTGCAGCCACTCGCACCTGCTCGGCACCCGACGTGATCGGAAACCCGAACCGGTGTCCGTTGACGCCGAGTGTCACCAGATCTTTGCCCCGGAGGGGCGTGCCGGGAGCCACAATCTTTTGCTGGGGGATGTAGCCGATGCGTCGATCACCGTGACGAACCGGCTCGCCATCGAGCTCAATGGTGCCCGCGTCGAGCCGTGTCGCTCCCAAGATGGCCCGAAGCAGGCTGGTCTTACCCGAGCCGTTGGAGCCCAGAACAGCCAGAAACTGGCCCGATGCAACCTCGAGATCCAGTCCGCTCCACAGTCGACGGGTGCCGAAGCCGAGGGCACCACCCGTAACAGTAAGCATCACTGGTTCACGGCCGCGGCGATGGCGTCGAGGTTCGCGGACATCCACCGGGCGTAATCCAGACCGTCCGGCATCGTCTCGGTGAATGACACGACCGCCACTCCCGCTGCTTCGGCAGCGGCGCGAACCCGCTCGGTTTCGACGCTCGCTGTCTGCTCGTTGTATGCGAGGAAGGCCACATCGCCGCCGTCGAAGAGGGCCAGGGTCTGAAGCAAGGCAGACGGGGGAACATCGTCGCCCGCCTCGATCGCCTCGGTGAACTCGGGCGGGGTGCGATTCACGAGACCGGCAGCCTCCAAGAGGTAAAGCGGAACCGGCTCGGTGATCGCTACCCCGGCGCCGCCAGCGCCATTGGCGATGGAGGTCGCTCGCTCGGAGAGGCCAGTCATGCCGGCAGTGAACGACTCCAGATTCGAGGCAAAGGCGGCGGCACCCTCCGGATCGAGTGCGGCAAAGGTCTCCGCGAGATTCGCCGCGACCAGCGCCATGTCAGCCACGCTGTACCAGATGTGCTCGTTGGCACCCTCGGGCAGTGCGACTAGGTCGGTTGCGATCACAACGATCGCCGACGTTGCGGATGCCGCAACGAGCGTATCCATGAACGGATCGTATCCACCGCCGTTGGCGATGATCACGTCGGCTTGTGCGACCGCGAGCTGGTCGCGCGCCGACGCCTCGAAGCTGTGCGGATCCTGGCCGGAGCTCGAGATGAGACTCGTGACCGTGATCGCGTCGCCACCGATTGCGTGAGCGATGTCCCCGTAGACATTCGTGGACGCCACGACCTTCACAGTGCCGTCATCGACTGCTGTGGTTGGGGTGCACCCGGCGAGCAGCCCCACAATCGCGACCGCAGCTATCGCGACCTGTGCCCTGTACCTGCGCAATCGTGCTCCCGTGCTCCCGTGCTCCCGTGCTCCCGCTAACCATAATGAGACTCGTTATCAATAGGATGCCACGGGGGCACGTCCGTTGCAACTTCGCAGTCCCGCCCCGTCCCGTCCCGCCCCGCCGCCGTGCCGCCGCCCCGTCCCGCCCCGTCCCGTCCCGTCCCGCCCCGCCGCCGTGCCGCCGCCCTGTGTTCATAACTCCTGCAATCCTCGACCTCGAGTCGCAACAATGCCGAGAAATAGGGCACGGATGGGCCGTCGGGCAAGATTTGCAGGAGTTAGCAACAGGGGAGGGCGGTATGGAACGGGGCCTCCTGGCGGGCGGGGTCCCGGCGGGGCCCTGCGGGGCCCGGCGGGGTCCCGGGGGTCCCGGGAGGTGCGTCAGTCGAGGAGCAGAGCCGGTTCCTCGAGCACGCTGGCGAGATCCGCCACGAACCGGCTGGCGACATCCCCATCGACGATGCGGTGGTCGAAACTGGCACCAACCGTCGTCACAAAGCGGGGCCGCACCTCGCCGTCGACGACCCACGGCTTCTGCTTGATCGTGCCGAGCGCCACGATGGAGGCCTCGCCGGGGTTGATGATCGGTGTTCCGGTGTCCATTCCGTACGAGCCGATGTTGGTAATTGTGATCGTGCCGTTCGTCATGTCGGCAGGCTGGGTCTTGCCGTCTCGCGCGGTTATTGTCAGCTGCTCTAGCGCCGTCGCCAAATCGATGAGTGACAGCGCGTGGGCATCCTTGACGTTGGGAACGATGAGCCCACGCGGCGTTGCTGCGGCGATCCCGAGGTTCACGTAGTGATGCACGACGATTTCTTTGTCGGTCCAACTCGAGTTCACTGCCGGGTTGCGTCGAACCGCCCAGATCAGAGCCTTCGCCATGATCAGCAGAGGGCTGACTCGAACCCCCGCGAAGTCGGGCGAGTTCTTCAGGCGTTTGACGAACTCCATCGTGCGCGTTGCATCCACGTCGGTGAAGATGCTCACGTGTGGCGCGCTGAACGCGCTCTGCACCATCGCTGCCGCAATCGCCTTGCGCACTCCCTTGACGGGGATGCGTTCCTCGCGCTCGGTGCCCCACTCGGGCGTCTCGATGTTGCGGAACACGCTCGCCTGTGACGCTTGGCGGATCACATCGTCACGCGTGATTTCCCCCGCCAACCCAGTAGCGAGAACCGCCGCAAGGTCGACTCCGAGGTCCTTCGCGAGCTTGCGAATTGGCGGTTTGGCGATGATGGGGGATGCCGCGGACGCGGGCACACTCGTCAGTCGAGTCGACGCCATGGGCTGCTCGGTCGGGGCGTCGGGGCTCGCGCCGCGGCGTCGACGGGATCCGCCGTGGCCGCTGCTGCCGTATCCGACCAGTACGGCGCCCGACTTGTCCGCCCCCGGCCCCGCGGTGGTCGACGCCTCGCTGGCTACCGTCGATTTCACATCGGCGACCGCTTCGGCCATCGGAGCGGTCGGAGCCCGGGTCGCTGGGGCTTCACCGTCGGTTGAGACCGTGATTATCGGGGTCCCCACCTCCACGGTCTGGCCCTCTTCGACGAGGAGCGCGGTAACCGTTCCTGCGAACGGCGACGGCAGTTCGACCAGGCTCTTGGCGGTCTCGATCTCGACCAGTACCTGATTCAGCGTCACGGTGTCGCCCGCTTTGACCTTCCACGAGACGATCTCAGCCTCGGTGAGACCTTCGCCAACGTCGGGAAGGGGGAAGTCCGAATTCGCCATCGTGCTCTCCTAGTAGGCCAGGGCCCGGTCGACTGCTTCGAGGATTCGGTCTGGGTCGGGCAGGTAGACGGCTTCGAGCTTCGCCGGCGGGAAGGGGGCATCGAACCCGGTCACTCGCAGTACCGGGGCCTCCAAGGAGTAGAAGGCGCGCTCGGTGACCGTCGCTGCGATCTCGCTCGCGACCGACACGAAGCCGGGTGCCTCTTGCCCGATAACGAGCCTGCCGGTTTTCTGCACGCTGGCCACGAGTGGGCCGAAGTCGATGGGTGAAATCGAGCGCAGGTCGACCACCTCGATGGAGGTGCCCTCTTCGGCCGCGAGCTCGGCCGCTTGAAGAAGCATCGCAACCATCGGGCCGTAGCCAACCAGCGTGACCTCAGTGCCCTCGCGCACGACACGACTGGAGTGCAGAGGGATGCCGCTCGCTGTGGTGTCGACGTCGCCCTTGGGCCAATACCGACTCTTCGGTTCGAAGAACAGCACCGGATCGTTGCTGGCGATCGCCTCTTGGATCATCCAGTAAGCATCGTGCGGATTTGACGGTGACACCACCCGCAATCCGGGGGTGTGGGCGAAGTACGCTTCCGGGCTCTCCTGGTGATGCTCGACGGCCCCAATGTGACCACCGAACGGTACCCGGATTACGACGGGCATCGACAGGGAGCCCTCGTGGCGAGCGGTCATCTTCGCGAGCTGAGAGGTGATTTGGTCGAAGCCGGGGAAGATGAACCCGTCGAACTGAATCTCGCACACGGGACGGTAGCCGCGCATCGCTAGGCCGATAGCGGTGCCCACGATTCCCGACTCGGCGAGCGGAGTATCGATAACGCGGTGCTCACCGAACTCGGCCTGTAGGCCTTCCGTTACCCGGAAAACCCCTCCGAGCGGTCCGATGTCTTCCCCCAGGAGAAGCACCTTGTTGTCTGCGCTCAGAGCTGCCCGTAATCCGTTGTTGAGCGCCTTGGCCATACTCAGGGACTCGAGCGTCATGCCGGGCCCCCCTCGAACGACGCCTCGTAGGCCGCCAGCCACGCTTGTTGTTCAACCATCAGGGGGTGGTGCTCGGAATAGACGTGGGCGAACATCGACGCGGGCTCCGGCACACCGAGCTGCAGAGTGCGCACCCGAATGTCGTCGGCGACCTGTTCGGCCTCCTCGTGAAGCTCAGCAAAAAACGCGTCGTCGGCTCCGCGCCGACGAAGGAACGCCTCAAAGCGCTCGACGGGGTCGTGTCTCTTCCAGAAATCGAGTTCGGCGTCATCCCGGTACTTCGACGGGTCGTCACTGGTCGTGTGCGCACCCATGCGGTAGGTCAGCGCCTCAATGAACTGGGGGCCTTCACCACTGCGCGCGGCGTCCAGGTGTGCGGATGTCACCGCGTAGCTGGCGAGCACGTCGTTTCCGTCGATCTGCACTCCAGGAATTCCAAAACCGCTCGGGCGCAGATACAGCGGCGTTCGGGACTGGCGCGAGACCGGCACCGAGATCGCCCAGTGATTGTTCTGCAAGAAGAACACCTGCGGTGTCTGGAAGCTCGCTGCAAACACCAGCGCCTCACTTACATCGCCTTGGCTGCTTGCGCCGTCGCCGAAGTACACCACGACCGCCTCGTCGGTGTCCGGGTTGCCGGTCGCGGTCATCCCGTCGAATTGGATGCCCATGGCATAGCCGGTCGCGTGCAGGCTCTGTGAACCGATCACCAGGGTGTACAGGTGAAAGTTGTTGTGGGTTTTCGGGTCCCACCCGCCGTGGCTGAGGCCGCGCAGCATCTCGATGATCTTGATGGGGTCGACCCCACGGATTCGCCCGACTACGTGTTCGCGGTACGCCGGAAAAATGTGATCCTGCGGCTTCGCGGCGAACCCAGAACCGACCTGGGCCGCCTCCTGACCGAGGCTCGGGATCCACAGCGCCAACTGACCCTGACGCTGGAGGTTGGCCGCCTCGAGGTCGATGTGCCGAATGGTCACCATCTGGCGGTGGAACTCACGCAGCTGATCGTCGGTGAGCTTCTCGACGATCGGAAGGTACGGCTCCGAGAGGTCGCTGGACACCAGCTCCCCGGTCTCCGAGAGCAGCTGAATTGTCGCTGCGGTGTAGGCCATCCGACTAATCTAACGTGGCCACTAGGGGGCCCGTTCGTCGCATGGTCACAACCTCGCCAGCGGCCTTAAGGAGCTTCTCCACAGATTCGGCCTCCCCGATGCTGACCCGGATGCCTTCCCCGAGGGCCCGCACAACAATGCCGTGAGCTTCGAAGATGCCCGCCGCGACAGCGGTATCGCCGCGCGTGGGGAGCCACACGAAGTTGCCGTGTGGCTGTGGGCAGTCCCAACCCTGATCGATCAGGCCCTGCCACACGCGATCGCGAAGGCGGGCGAGTTGAGCCACCCGCTCGAGCAATTCCGGCTCGTGCGCCATGGACACTATCGCGGCACGCTGCGCGGGCTCGGTGACGGAGAGCGGGATGGCGACAGCACGGGCGGCATCCATCACGTACTCGGGGCCCACCGCATAGCCAATCCGCAGGCCGGCCAATCCGTAGGCCTTCGAGAAGGTTCGCAACAGCACGAGATTGGAATAATCGTGGATAACGCGTTCTCCGCGAACCGCATCCTCATCGGTGACGAACTCGACGTAGGCCTCGTCGAGCACGACCAGCACCGTCGACGGGACACCCGCCATAAACGCCCTGAACTCCCTCTCGGTGACCACGGTGCTGGTCGGGTTATTGGGGCTGCAGACGATGACAAGCCGCGTGCGATGCGAGATTGCGCCCAGCATCGCGTCGAGGTCGTGGCGGTGGTTCGCGGCGTTGGGTACCTGAACGTTGGTCGCCCCCGCGGCCGTGACAAGAAGGGGGTATGCCTCAAAACTTCGCCAGGCGTACACGACCTCGTCGCCGACCGAGCAGGATGCCGCGATGAGCTGCGCAAGAACCGACACGGATCCGGCACCCACCTGCACTTCGCCCGGCGCGGCATCGAAGCGTGCCGCGATTCGATCCCGAAGCGCGGCTGCCGAAGCCTCCGGGTACCGGTTGATTTGGCTTTCGGCGATTGCCTCGAGCACCGCATCGAGCGGTTCGAACGGGTTCTCGTTACTGGATAGCTTGTACGCGTCGGCATCGGCAGGCCGGCCCTGCCGATAGGGCACCATCGACTCGATTTCGGGCCGAAGTCGTACACGTGGCGTCGTCACGCTCTCAGCCTAAAGGCCAGCGCATGCCCAACCGTGCCGCCGCCGTGGCCCACCCGCGTTGCAACCCGTCTGACGGGGCGGCA
Source organism: Actinomycetales bacterium (assembly GCA_038207805.1). Classification (GTDB taxonomy): domain Bacteria; phylum Actinomycetota; class Actinomycetes; order Actinomycetales; family Microbacteriaceae; genus Rhodoglobus. The sequence goes on from JBBQZJ010000047.1 coordinate 10,031, forward strand.
TAGTGGGCCTATGCGTCTTATCTTGAAGCTTCTGATCAACTCCCTCGCCCTGTGGCTGACCACGATCATCGTCGCCGGCGTTTCGGTATCGCCCTACCCGCCAGGCGGAACCCTCGAAACGATTCTGACCTACCTGCTGGTTGCGGCGATCTTCGGCATCGTCAATGCGATTGTCGGAAACTTCATTCGAATTGTCGCCTTCCCGATCTACATCCTCACCCTCGGCCTCATCTCGCTGGTTGTCAACGGACTGCTGCTGCTGCTCGCGGCGTGGCTCTCCAGCCTGTTCGGATTCGGTCTTCAGGTCGAGTCGTTCTGGTGGGGCGTTCTGGGGGCACTGGTGCTTGGGCTCATCAGCTGGCTTATCGGGATCGTGCTGCGCCCGATCATGAAGAAGCGCTAAGGAACTACCGGGGAGCGCTCGAACTCGTACCGAGTACTGGTCACCGACACGGCATTCTTTAGGAGTTCGTCGAGGCGGCCGAGGCTGTGAGAAAGACGCGGTTCCGCGCTGTCGTCCATGAGGCTGGCGGTGTCCGCGTAGTTTGCTCGGAGGTGGGCCGGGATCGGGTCTGACTCCGGTACAGCGCCGTCGGCATACACCCGCCGGGTCACCAGAACAGCGTCGGCGTTTTCCTGTCTGCCGCCCAGGGCGGGAACGAGGTCGTCGGCATGCGCCACCAGAATGACCGGGATGTCGGGTGCAAGCGGAATCTGGCCAGTCGGGCTACCGAACGTCAGCACGCCCTCCACGGCGAACTGCCCGGAGCTCGCGACCCGTGCAACGGAGGCCCCGCCCTGGGAATACCCCACCAGCTGCACCCGACTGTCGGAGTCGGCTCCGGCCTCCAGCAGAGCTTGACGTACCGCGTCAGCCGAAGCACTGCTGCCGTTGACAGCGTTGACAATGTTGCTCTCCATGT
>JBBQZJ010000048.1:0-10932 GCA_038207805.1 Actinomycetales bacterium
GAATCCGAAAATACGCGAGCGGGCGGCCCTTGACCAGCACACTCCTCCCGAGGTCTTTGAACGCCTGGCGACCGACCCAGACGACGGAGTGCGCGCCTGTGTGGCTCGCAACGAGTCGACGCCGTGCGACGTGTTGCGCTCGCTGGTAACCGACCCGTCAGAACGCGTTCGCGGCTTCCTTGCGCTGAACTACTTCGTGCCGCTCGACGCAATGGATGCCCTGTCGCACGACGCGAGTTCGACGGTGCGGGATCTCGTGGCCTGGAAGTCCGAACTCGCCCTCGCGGAATGACCGCTCGGGTCGACAGCTGGCTGTGGGCGGTTCGGGTTTTCAAGACTCGGTCGGCCGCGACAGCGGCATGCCGGTCGGGTCATGTGAAAGTAAACGGCGAACGAGCCAAGGCCGCACAACCGGTGAAGGTCGGTGACGAGATTCGCATCAGGATTGCTGGGTTCGATCGGGTGCTCGAGGTGCGCGACGCGATCGTGAAACGGGTGGGGGCGCCTGTGGCCGCGCTGAGTTACGTCGATAACTCCCCGCCCCTTCCGACACCCGAAGAGACCGCCTTGCTCCCGCACCGCGACCGGGGCGCTGGTCGACCGACGAAACGCGAGCGCCGCGAGATCGACAAGCTGCTCGGGCGCGACTGACTCCCAGCATTGCCGCGCTAGGTTCGAAGCATGGGACGGATGACGAACGCATGGCGCTCGCACCTGCTCGTGATGTTCTCGGGTGAGCAGTCCGGCCGTCCGCAGTGGGTTGACCGAATCTCCTCGGGTCACGACGAGGGATACTTCGGTCCCGGCTCGGCGGCGTGGGCCGTGCACGGGGGCATCACGACCCTTGTTGCGGGCATCCGCGCACTGTTGATGCAGACCCTTCACCCGGGAGCGATGGCCGGCGTGCACGACTGGTCACGGTATAAAGAAGACCCGTTGGGGCGACTGGCGGGCACCATCCAATGGCTCATCACTGTGACGTACGCAGATACCGAGACCGCGCGAGCGGAGTCCGCACGGGTTGGCAAGTATCACGACCGCGTTCGCGGCACCTACACCAGCGCAACGGGCGAAGACCGACCCTACACGGCTGGTGACCCAGACCTCTTGTCGTGGGTGCACTTGGTATTCACCGACGCTTTTCTGGGCTGTCACGAGCTGTGGGGCGGCCCGATTCCGGGAGGAGCCGACGCCTATGTGCGCGAGTGGGCAACGGCCGGCGAACTGGTCGGTGTCGACTCGCCGCCGCGCTCCCGGCGGGAGCTCATGGATCAGCTCGAGGCATTCTCGCCCGAACTCGTCAGCGACGACCGGGTTGCGCAAGCGGTGCGATTCATCCGTCACCCGCCACTGCGCCGATCGATGATGCCCGGCTATCGGATCCTGTTTGCGGGCGCGGTCGCGTCATTGCCAGAGCACTACCGGCGGATGCTCGGGCTGCGCCGGTCCCGGCTGCCGGTCGTGTGGGCAACCGGTGTCGTGCTGAAGGCCGTGAAGGCGATTCTCGGGCCGTCCTCCACGTCTGAGAATGCCGCCCGAGTGCGGATCGCCCGACTGAACGCTGAGAGACTCTCGGCGGGGTGACGCCCCGGGCGCCAGTGGGCGTAAAGTCGGGGTACGAGCATCCGGCTCACCCAGGAGGATTTGACCATGGCCGACAAGTCACCGAAGAAGTCCACGGCAAAGACTGCCGCAAGCAAGAGCCTCAAAGAAAAGCGCCAAGACAAGAAAGACAAGGCCGCCTCGAAGCGTAAGGACTAGCCACAATCGGGCAGCCTTACTTTTTCCAGGCTCACTTTTTCTGCTTTACTTTTTTGCAGCCGCCTTCGCTGCGCGCTTGAATTCGCGCACCTTGGTCAGCGACTCGGGGTCGACGATGTCGGCGACCGATCGCCACGATCCCTCAAGGCCATAGTCCCCCGCTGCGGCGCGCCAGCCCTCTCCGGTGAAGCCGTACTGCTTGCCGAGGAGCGCCACAAAAATCTTCGCCTTCTGCTCACCAAAGCCGGGCAGCGCCTGTAGCCGTGCGAGCACCTCGGCGCCATCGGGATTGCCGCGAGTCCAGATCGCGGATGCCTGCCCACCCCAGTCGGCCACGACCGCGGCGCACATCGCCTGAACCCGACCGGCCATCGATCCCGGAAAGCGGTGCACCGAGGGCGAGATGCGGAATACCTCCACGAGCTTGTCGGCATCGTAGGAGGCCAGTTCCGCGGCATCCAATCGCCCGAGGCGATCGAGCAGTTTCGCAGGGCCGGCAAACGCGGTCTCCATGGGTACCTGCTGATCGAGAAGCATACCGATCAGCAGCGCGAGCGGGTCGGTGGAGAGCAGGGCGTCGGCCGGGCCATTTCCGGTGATGTGCAGTATTCCCGTCATACCTTGATAGTGCCTCGATCGAGCCGTCGAGGCAAACGCAACCTTGAGCGCATGTCGGGCCATTCGGCCCTATCCCCCGCGCGGCGGTTGGGCGTTGACTGAGCACGACGACCAAGGAGTTAGATGAGCTCGACCCGCTCTGCTCGCGCCAGTGAGAGCACATTCTGGGCAGAGCCGGTCGCGACGGTACTCGACCGACTAGGGTCCGGCTCCACCGGGCTGAGTTCGATCAGGGCCGCCGCGCTGCTGGGTGAGGTGGGCCAGAACCGGCTGGACGCACACGCCGATACCTCGGCCTGGCGGCTGTTGGCGCGGCAGTTCGTGAGCCCGATCGAACTCATTCTCGTGGTGGCGACCATCCTGTCAGGCCTGCTCGGCGACTGGACGGACGCGACGATCATCCTCGTGATCTTGGTGCTGTCCGGCGTGCTCGGATTCGTTCAGGAACACGGGGCGGGCCGAGCAATGGCTGCGCTGCTTGCCTCGGTCGAGGTCACCACAACCGTGCTTCGGGATGGCCGAGCCGTGCAGATCCCGATCAGCGCGGTCGTTCCCGGCGACGTCGCACTCGTCGTTGCCGGCGACCTCGTGCCCGGCGACTGTCTCGTACTCACCTCGACGGCGCTGAGCGTCGACGAATCGGCTCTCACCGGAGAGACCTTCCCCGCCGAGAAGCAGTCAGGCGTGCTCGACGCAGCAGCGACGGTCGGCAAGCGCAGCAACACCCTCTTCTTCGGCACTCACATCGCAAGCGGCGAGGGTTCGCTGTTGGTGGTGGCGACAGGACGCTCTACCGAACTCGCCTCGATCGCTACCAGCCTCGCCTCACGAACGGAGCAGACGGGATTCGAGAAAGGCATGACCTCGTTCGGTGTGCTGCTTACACGGCTGATGATCCTGTTCGTCGTCGCGATCTTTGTGATCAACCTGTTTCTCAACCGCACCCTCGTGGACTCGGTTCTGTTCTCGCTCGCTCTCGCGGTGGGTCTCACCCCGCAATTGCTTCCCGCGATCGTCAGCATTAGTCTCGCCCAGGGCGCGCGCATGATGGCTCGACGACAAGTAATCGTGAGGCGGCTCGACTCGATCGAAGACTTTGGTTCGATGACCGTCTTGTGCTCGGACAAGACCGGAACGATGACGCGGGGCGAAGTCTCGCTCACCTCGAGTCTCGACGTCGACGGCTCAGAAAGCCAGACAGTCGCGCGATGGGCCAGCCTCAACGCCGGGCTTCAGGCCGGCTGGAAGAACCCGATCGATCAGGCGATCTTGGCTGCCCATCCCCTACCGCCGAACGCCACCTCTCTCGGCGAGTCACCCTACGACTTCCAACGCCGACGGCTGAGTGTGCTCGTACGCGACGGCCAGCGCCAACCCGTCCTCGTCACCAAGGGTGCGCTCGAAGCCGTGCTCGACGTCTGCACACACGCGGTGCTCGACGGCAAACGGGTGCTGATCGGCGCGGCCCTGCCCGGCGTGCAGAAACGCTTCGCTGACCTGAGCGCGGAGGGGTACCGCGTGCTCGGTGTCGCGACTCGAGCCTCAGCGGACGGGCCGGCGCCATCAGCGAAGGACGAGAGTGGGCTTACCCTCGTGGGACTACTCGTCTTCGCCGATCCCGTGAAAGCGGATGCGGCATCCACCCTCGCGACCCTCGCCGAAAGCGGCGTCTCCGTGCGGATGCTCACCGGCGACAACCGGCTCGTCGCGGCCCACATCGCTCGGCTCGTCGGGCTCGACGTGAGCACCGTGTTCACGGGCCACGACATCGATGCGATCGGGGATGCCGCCCTCGCCAAGGCCGTGCTCGGCGTCGAGGTCTTCAGCGAACTGAATCCCGTGCAGAAGGAGAGGCTTGTGCGAGCCTTTCGCGCGGCGGGTCACGTGGTCGGCTATCTCGGCGACGGCATTAATGATGCACCGCCGCTGCACGCGGCCGATGTCGGCATAACGGTCAGCACAGCAGTGCCGGTCGCCAAACAGTCGGCAGCGATCGTTCTTCTCGATAAAGACCTTCAGGTACTCCTCGAGGGAATCCGCCAGGGTCGTCGCACTTTCGCCAACACCATGAAGTACATCTTCATGACCACGAGCGCGAACTTCGGCAACATGCTCAGCATGGCGATCGCGTCTATCGCGCTACCGTTCCTGCCTCTGCTCGCCGGGCAAATCCTGCTCATCAATCTGCTCACCGATCTGCCGGCCATGTCCATCGCGACGGATGCCGTTGACGCCCGTCAGGTGCGCCGACCGCAGGTGTGGGACGTGCGACTCATCCGCAACTACATGCTCGTGTTCGGTACGATCAGCACGGTGTTCGACCTCACGACCTTTCTGGTGCTGCGTCTGGTCTTCCACGCCGAAGCATCCGAGTTTCGCAGCGCGTGGTTTCTGGGGTCGATCCTCACCGAGGTCGGCGTGCTGTTCGTGTTGCGCACGAGAGCACCCTTCTTCACGAGCCGTCCGAGTCGTTGGGTGGCACTCACGAGCATCGCCGTCGTTGCGATCGCGGTGGCGTTGCCCTACTCGCCGGTGGCACCCCTACTCCAGCTCGTGGCCATCCCCGCTCCACTGTTGGGCCTGATCGTTCTCATCACGGTCGGATACATCGCGGCCACCGAACTCGCGAAGCGAGTATTTTGGTCACACGACCGACGAGGGACGAAAGACCCTGTTGTCGTCCGGTGCAAGCGCGGACGATGATCCTGTCGGGCACAATGCCCACAGCGTCGAAAGGTCCAACCATGTCCCGTACCTACGTCGTCACCGGTGCCGCGAGTGGCATCGGACGCGCAACACGCGAACTCCTCCTCGAACGCGGCGAGAAAGTCATCGGGGTAGACCTTCACGATGCCGACGTCATTGTCGATCTGTCTACTGCTGAAGGGCGCTCCGCCTTGGTCGAGAGAGTGACTGCACTCAGCGGCGGCACCATCGATGCCATCCTCGCGAACGCAGGTCTGGCTACGCCCACCGCGAAGACGGCAGCGATCAACTACTTCGGCACTCTCGCCACGCTTGAGGGCCTACGGTCGCTGCTCGCTGGCTCCACAGCTCCGCGGGCGGTTGCCGTCACATCCATGGCATCGCTGTTCCCGCCGGATGACGCCCTGCTGACCGCGCTGCTGGCCGGTGACGAGGCGAGCGCCTTGGCCCGCGCCGCCGAACTCGAGGCGGGAACTCCCGAGCAAGGCAACCTCATCTACGGCACGACAAAGCGTGCGCTTGCGCTCTGGATCCGCCGCAATGCCGCGACCGCCGAGTGGGCGGGCGCATCCATACCGTTGAACGGGGTCGCGCCGGGCGTCGTAGACACTCCCATGACCGCCGCCATGATCGCCACTCCCGAGCAGCGCACGGCGATCACCAGCATCGTACCCATGCCGCTCAACGGCATCTTCGAACCGCGCTCTGTTGCCTACCTCCTCGCGTGGCTCACCAGCGAGGAGAACGCGCACCTGTGTGGCCAGATCGTGTTCATCGACGGCGGCTCAGACGTCGTGATCCGCGGCGACTCCACCTGGTAGCAAGACTTCCCGGCTCGAGACCGCAAGCGCGCCCCGCCCGCTACATGCCGGGAACGGCCTGCAGTTCGTGCACCTCGATCGCGGCACCCGGGAAGTTCAGGTGCGGGTGGTTCTTCGTGAAGGCGACTGCGGCATCCATCGAATCGGCCTCGACAAACGAGTAGCCCGACACGTCGAGAGTGCTCGGTGAGGTGGCACCGCCCTTCGTGACGTGCACTCCGCCGGCGAGCGGCGTGCCAAAGTCAACGAGGTTCTTGCCGACGCTGCCTCCCCAATCCGACCATGCCTTCATCTCGGCCTCCATGTCCATATCGGCGGGAGGTGCTTCCACCGACGGGTTCATCGACGAGTGGTACACGATCAGGTACTTGGTCATGGTGTGCTCCTTCTTTTCTGTACAGTCACCTGCGGGCGGATGCCTGAGGTCGGTTCCGTCGCGCGCTAGCGTTGCGCGGCGGGGTCGTACGTGCTGGTGAGGGAGTCGAGGCACCCGATCCAGCCCTGCATGTGGGCGTCTACTGACTGCTGGGACGTGAGCTTGGTGTGGAGCACGTGAACCCGGGTTCCTTCGGGAACGGAATCAAAGCGCACCTCAACACGAGACACTTCGGGATCGCCCTCCCACGCCCAGGTGTAGACGAGTTTCGCGGGTGCATCGACCTCGAGATAGGTGCCTTCAATCACCGACATTCCGTCGACCCCCGAGTTGAGTTCGAACCGATAGGCGCCGCCGACTCTCGCGTCGATTGTCGCCAGGGTCGGGCCGTAGGTCGTGAGGGACGGTCTCATCCAGTTGCTGGCATGCGTCTCGTCGGTCCACAGTTTCCACATGGTGTCGCGGTCGACGGCAAACGTGCGCTCTACCGTGAGGCTCAGCTCGGCCATGGTCACTCTTTCTCGGGGTTGATGGGCAGTTCGCCGCGTTCGGCAAGTTCGTCGATGTACGAACCGAGTGAGTCGAGTTGGCCTTCCCAGAACGCCCTCGTGTCGACGATCCACTTCTGGGCATGGATGAGCGCGTCGCGATCGACCATCAGCAAGCTCTCGCGACCGACCGGCATGCGCCTGACGAGGCCCGCCCGTTCAAGAGCGGCGGCGTGTTTGTTGAGCAGCTGTGGGGACAGCCCGTTGTCGAGCGCAACTTGGGACATGCGGGGTGGATCGTCGCGCGCCGCGAGGTAACGCACCAGCCGGCGACGGGTGCTGTGCGATAGCGCGGCGAACACGCGGTCGAGTGGCACCTCGACGCTGTCTGTGTCGGCTGCGCCTGAGTACACCATGTGGTTTATTGTTCACTCTTCGGCGCAGGATTGCAAGGGGTCGCGAGAGAATGACGTCATGACCGCGTGGACAGCAGAAGCGCTTCAGACCCTCGGTGCCACTGAAGAAATCGAGATCAGCTCGCACCGCCCCGACGGCACACTGCGACCGTACGTAATCATCTGGCTCGTCGAAGTCGAAGGTGGGCTGTACGTGCGCTCTGCCTACGGGGCGCAGAACGGGTGGTTCCGTCGGGCGCAGGTCAGCGGTACCGGGAGCATTCGCGCCGGCGGAATCGAGTACGCGGTTGAGTTCGTGGCTGCCGAGCCAACAGTGCAGACGGCCATCGATGCGTCGTACCGACGCAAGTACGGGCACTTCCCGGCCGACATCCTCGGCACGGTCGTCGGCGAGGCTGTGCATGCGGTCACGATGCGGGTGGTTGCAGCGTAGTTAGCGTTTTGCGGACGGTCGTCCATCCGCCCATCCTTGCCACTGACTATCGCCTTTCGTCAGGGCGAAGTGGACCAGCTTGCCGCACGTCACCGCAGTCGTTCCCCCCACGTCGCAAATTGGGTCTCACCGCTTCCGACCACAACGTCGAAGGAACCGACGGCCATCACTCAGAGGATGTACCGACGCAGATACTCCCGCAACGGAGGATCGCACACGTACACATACGTCCCGTGGATGCCGCGGGTCAGCAGCACCGCATAGATGTTGGTGATGAACCGCAGCAGGTCCTCATCTGTGTAGACGATACCGAGCTTCGGATTGTTCTCCATGCCCTTCTTGTCAAAGTAGTTGGAGCGATCCACCATCAGGCGGTTTGATTCCGTGTCGAAACGCAGGTCGTTGCCGATAATCACTCCGGCGTAGTTGAGGTCGTACCCCTGCACCGTGTGGATCGAGCCGACCTCGTCCAGGGATGACGGTGACGCGATCCAGTCAACCTGCCGACGATTCCACGGCATCCGAATGCCTTCCAGTTCGATGTCCCAGCCCTCGGGCTGGTTCTTCGACTTCCACTCCCACGCGTAACCAGCGATAAGTCGGGACAGGCCGACCTCGGCGTCACGAGCGCGAATCGCGTCCCGCATAGCGACGAAGTCATCGAAGAACTGTAGGTCGTATTCGCCGAACGAGCGCGGTTCGGCGAGCGCAAGAGCCGTGTCGGGGCTAAGCACGCCGCGCATGTACCCGATATAGTCCGAGCCCGCCTTCACCCGCAGCTGACTCTGGAGCCGGTAGTGCCGGCCGGCGGAGGTCGCCTCAGATACAAGCGCCCCGAGTGTCGCCGCAGGCAGATCGGCCGGCCGCACAGCTTGAGCAGCGTCAGCGAGGAACACCTGATGCGTGCTCTTGGCACGGATCCAGTCGAGTTGGGTCTTTGTGAGATCATCAACGCCGAACAGAGATGTGGTAATTTCACGGAACTTTTTGTTCAGCGGGCCCGAGGGCTGGTTCGCGCGGTGGTTGAGTCGGTGTGTCTCGTCCACGATGAGAACGTCGAAGTGTTTGGGCGAAGCCCCCACTTGGAATGGGGTAAGCACCATGTCAGCGCTGAGACCGGGGGTGTGGCTGAACACATTCTGGATTGACTTTCGCAGCGATTGCTGTGGCACGACCAACCCGACATGGAGAGTCGCTGCAAGCTCCGGATAACCTTCCACGAAAAATTCGGAGAACATCGAGTCGGCATCGGGCTCCTCGCCCGGCACCGCCCGAGCGATATCCCGGAGAAGTTTGAGCAGAAAGATCGCGATGACGGTCTTGCCAGTCCCGGGGTCACCTTGCACCACAATCGTGTTGCCGACCCCCGCATTTACATCAGTAAATAACCCTTCGAGGATGTCTTCGATCGCGATCGCCTGGTCCGGAGTGAGCGCCTTGAAAGGCGACAGCTTGAACAGATCGCTGTTCTCGATCTCCGGAATGGTCCGCGTGAAGATGCCATCGGCTCGGAGCTTCTCAAATATCTCGCGGAATGATTGTTGGTAGGTAACCCTGTCGAAGTAGTCGGCCTCAACGATGCCATCATTCCGGTTGAGCACCTGGTACTTACCATCGCCGGCCAGCATTCGGATCAGATAAGACTCGAGGTCAAGACATACGGACTTGTTGTACCGCTCATCGATAACCAATCGGGCGGTGCGCAGGTGATTCTTCTGAACCGAATCGAGGTGCTGTCGAAGACGATTGGATGCGCTAAGCGTTTCGCCCACGTACACTTCGCCGTTGGAATGCATGGCCCCGGGGCCATCGAGCACATAGACAACCGGCCAATTGCTGCTGCGCGCGTGCGTGGGCACCCATGTGCGCAAAGCCTTCGAGCTGAAGTCGACGCGCACGATCTCACAGGGCGTCATACTTCGCACTTCTCCCGCGAGCCTTCTCAATCGGATACTTCAGCCTGGTCACGGCCAGTTTGTCCATGATGAGTTGCTCGGGCTCAACACCCAATTTCATTGCGAGGAGAGAGCAGTACGTGAGTACATCGGCGAGTTCATCGCGCACCCGAGCTTCGTCTGCATCGGGGCCCCACTGAAAGCACTCGAGTAACTCGCCGGCCTCGACCATGATGCTCTTCGCAAGGTTCTCGGGGGTGTGAAACTGCGCCCACTCGCGCTCGGCGACAAACGCCGCCAGCGCATCACTGGCATCGAACTCCGGCATGAGCCTTACGGTACCAGTGAGCCAAGTTTGACGTCCGCTGAGCGAAGGCGATTGGCGGATTCCCAGAGCGCATCCTCAAGACTCGCTGCAGCGGTCTTCGTTGTCTCCCCAGCCAATGGGCACTCCCCTAGAGTTGGGCATCCGTTCCCCGCGGCACCCGAGGTAGATTGACCCCTATGAAGAGCAATCTCGCACGCGGCAACCTGATCACCGGCGGCGCGCTCGCTCTGCTCATCGGCTTGGTTTTCGCCGGGCAAGGCGCCAACCTCATCCCCGGAAGTTTCATGACCGGCGACCCCACCTGGCTCATTATCGGGATCATCCTCGCTGTGGTCGGCGTCGTCCTCCTCGTGATCGGCATGCGCCGACCGAAGAGCGATCGCCCCGGTTCTAGCCCGAGTTAGGCTGCGGCGCGGCGCCTCATCACGACGAGGCAGCTTCCGAGGCCGAGCATGGCAAGCGCGAAGATCACGACAGGCGCGGTCTCGATCCCGGTCGACGCCAGCGCTGGGCCCGCCGCAATGACCACACACGGTTCAGAGGTGGATGCCGCTTGAAGCGACTGTCCACTGGGCCCGGTGTCTTGCATGCCCCAGAATCCCGTGAAGGTGTTGCCGGAGACGACTGTCGCGGCATGCGACGATGAAATGTTTGTGCCGACCGCCAGCGGTGACGGGGCAGTCCAAGTAGTTCCAGCATCGCAGCTGGCCGAAACCCGGAACCCCGAAGTCGCGTCGCTTTCGCCGCGCTCGTACCACGACACAACACGCACATTGGCGAGAGTCGACAACGACGGAAGTCGGTCATAGTACGTAGTGAGGGCGGGGTTTATGGTCACTGGCGTGCCCGCCGCGATTGCGCCGACCGCCACCGTCGAATACGCGAGCACCGAGTCGGCGCCCAGCTGCTGGTGCCAGACCACGCCCGCGCTGGTTGCGCTGATGGCCTGCACGCGGAAGTAGCGCAGCGAATCAGCCTGCGCGACGATACTGAACGACGCACCCCATGTCGCACCGCCGTCGGAGCTCGTGGTGGCGAACAAGCCCTCGCCGCCGACGACTCCGCGTCCCCAGACGGCAACGACTGTGCC
>JBBQZJ010000049.1:0-10869 GCA_038207805.1 Actinomycetales bacterium
CCGGTTCTCGTCTCGATAGGGTATTCGACCTGTCACTGGTGTCACGTGATGGCTCGCGAGAGTTTCAGCGACCCGTCGTTGGCCGAGTTTCTCAACGACCGATTCGTCGCGATCAAGGTCGACCGCGAAGAGCACGCCGAGGTCGACGCCACCTATCTGACCGCTGCCGGTGCGTTCACCCCGAACCTCGGCTGGCCGCTGAACGTTTTCGTCACGCCGACGGGTCGGGCGTTCTTTGCGGGAACCTACTGGCCCCCGGAGCCCGCCGGCCAGCATCCCGCCTTTCGTCAGGTGTTGGATGCCGTTGCTAGTGCGTGGCAGTTACGTCGCAGCGAGGTGGAAGCGAACGGCGAGGCTATTGCCGAGATCCTCAGCCAGCGCGGTGACACCGATGGCGCCCGGGACATCAGCGTCGACTTCGACGCGGCGGTTGCCGTGGCAGCGGACAACGAAGACCAGCAATTCGGAGGCTTTGGCTCGGCACCCAAATTTCCGGTCGCACCGACAGTGCGCTTCTTGCTTGATCGCGGTCGGGCGGGGGATGCCACGGCACACGCTCTGGCGGGGCGAACTCTCGATGCCATGGCCGCGTCTGAGCTCAGGGATCTCGACGGTGGGTTCTTCCGCTACGCCACCCAGCGCGACTGGACCGAGCCGCATTACGAGCGAATGCTGTACGACAACGCTCAACTCTTGGCGGCATACGCGCTGGCCGACCGCGCCACCGTTGCGTCGGGTATCGCCGACTTTCTGCTGGCGACCCTGCGCCTTGCGGAGGGCGGCTTCGCATCGGCGCAAGACAGCGAGAGCACGGTGGCCGGAACTCGGGTGGAGGGCGGCTTCTACGCGCTCGATGCGGTCGCCCGGGCATCGGAGATACCGCCTGCACTCGACGAAAAGATTGTGACCGGGTGGAACGGGCTCGCGATTGGCGCACTTGCCCTGGCGGGTGCGCGGCTGGATCGCCCGGACTTCATTGCCGCGGCCCGCAGCGCAGCGGACTTTCTGCTCCAGCGGCACGTCGGCGATCGGCTGGTGCGAGTGTCGATCGGCGGGCGGATATCGACGGCGCCCGCGGCACTCGAGGACTACGGCATGCTCGCGGCCGGCCTGCTCGACCTCGCGCTGGCAACGGGGGAGGTGCGGTACGCGGCATCCGCACGACTCCTGGTGGACGCAGCGATCGCGGCGGGGGATCCGGCGGCCGAGCCTTTCGGCGTCCCCGGTGGCGGGGACCCGGTGCTCGCCTCTCAGGGGCTCGTCGCCGCCCACGATCTCAGCGACGGTGCGTATCCCTCCGGCTCGGCAGCACTCTCCGCTGCCTCGGCGTGCCTGTTTCGACTCACGGGACGACGTGTCTACGTGGATGCGGCGCAGGCGACCATGAGCCGGGTCTCTGCGATCGCACAGCAGCATCCGATCTCGTATGGTGCAGCGTTGAGCGTGCTCTCGGAGTTGTCGAGGCCCGTGCGCCAGCTCGTCGTCGTTATCGACGGTGCCGCGGATGCCGCGGTAATTGCGCTCGCGCGGCGGTGGGGAGGTGGACTCGCCGCAATTGTTACTGCCGAGCAAGCGACGGGGTGGGCCGCCGAGGGGTTCGAACTGTTTGACGCCCGCTCGACGTCGGCAGACGTGACGACCGCCTACCTCTGTGAAGACTTCGTCTGCCGACTACCCATTACGTCGGCAGCTGACCTCGCGGTGGCGCTTGATGACTCGCGAGGGGGCCCTTCGACGTCGTGAAGGACCCCCTCGCGGTGCTTCCTCAACGGCCCGAATCCGCTCTGCGGACCCGTGGGGGGTTGGCCACCGGGGTGAGAACGTTCTATCGTGCGATCCCGACCAGGGACTACCCGATCCGAGGCCGAGCCACGCTAGCAACTCTCTCCTGTAACACCCGCTCCCGAGCCGAATGTTACGAAGCTAGACGTGACCTGTCGCGACGCACGGCCCGTCGAGCCTGCGCGAAGAGGCCAATCCCCGCAATCACCAGAAGGATGCTGGCAAAGCCGGCCGCGCCGCTCACCGGCTGCCCGGTGCTCGGAAGGGTGCGCGGGATCTCGACCGCCCCGATGTCAATGCGTCCGTCGATGCGCGGGAAGCCAGAGCCGCGCTGATCCCAGGTCGGAGGGCTCAGGGTCGCCGCATCCGGGTCGCCGGAGTCATACGCGGCACCGCCGACCAGCGGAAGTCGGGTGGGCGTCGGACCGCCATTGAGCGCGAGCGGACCCAGACCCGGGTTGGTGACGCCGAAACGGTCGCCGCCCCCGGTGGTAGTGAAGCCGGGGTTATAGGGGGTAGAGAAAAGGCTCCACGAGGTTTGGACGAGGTTGCCGTCGCCGAGGGCAACGGCATCGGTGTTGGTCTCTGCATCGAGAATCGTGCTGTAGATGCCGGCCCCGCCGATGTTGTCGTTGATGTACAGCACCCCGGGTACAACAAAGGTCGAGTAAAGAATCTCGATCTCACCCGCATTGACGCAGGCATGGATCGCATAGTTCTCCGACCCCGACGTCTCGTCAAAGGTTGAGTTAATAACCCGCACAGTGCCCGGCTCGGCGACATCGCACAAGGCGATGCTCAGCCCTTCCCCGCTCGAAGACCCGGCGTTCGGCACGAACTGCGCCGACGCGAACGTCGAGGAATCGACGAGAAGCGTGCCGTCGGTCTGGTCGACAAACAGGCCGCCACCGAAGCTCTGACTGGAACCCTCAACGACCACGCCGCCGAGAACAGCGGTACGACTGATATCGAACTGGATGCCGCCGGGGATGAGAGCAATATAGATTGCGCCACCGAGGGCTTCGGTGTTGCCCTCGGCTCCCACGAGATTGTCTCGGAAGGTGGACAGCCGGATGCCGCTGGCTGCGGCCGCGCTGGAGAGCGCTATCGCCCCCCCGTGCACGGCCGCCGAGTTCTCCTCGAACGTCGAGCCCTCCACGACGAAGGCCCCGACGGCGTTGGCAAACACCGCCCCGCCCTCGGAGGCCGAGTTGCCGGTGAATTCCGAACCGGCTATCTGCAGCGCGTCCTCGATCGTGCCGACATACAGCGCGCCGCCCGGGAACGTCGATGAGTTGAGCGCGAACTGCGAGTCGGTGACAGTGACGCCACCCCCAGCGGCATATACCGCGACGGCTCCGCCCTCATCCGCGCTCGCGAATCCGCCAAACCGGGTGTTTGTGAGGACTAGGTTCTCGAGGCCGGGATCGGTGGCGACCACCACGATCGCTCGTCCGCTGTCGGTAAGAGAATTGCCAATAAAGTCGAGACCGCTCGCTTCGACGTCGCCCGTCTCGACCAGGGCAACGGTGAACATGTCGAATGACCCCGACCGAACGATTGACAGGGCATTGGGCCCGGGGCCGGCCAGGGTCAATGGACCCGTGACGGTGATTGCGCCGCTGGTGAGTGTGATGTCACCGAGTCCCGACTGAAACGTGATGACGTCGGCGCCAGCCGAGGCATTGGCCAGGCCGATGGCTTCTCGCAGCGAACCGGCCCCGGAGTCCGCGGTGCTCGTGACCTCAAATGCTGCGGCGTTCGCCGGGGAGGCGCCGACCAACACGCCACCCACGCTCAATGCCACAGCAACGGCCCCCGCCGCCACCCGGCGAGCAAATCGGGTTCGAGTCATGGGACATCCCATCTATCGGAATCGTGGTCCGATAGTACCGGAGCGGGGTACCTGAAAGACACTCGGAATGTTCTAGTCGGGCCAGTATCCCGAGGAGAAAGTCATACCGACCGTCGATGCCGAGGCTCGTCCATCGTCGATATACCACAGCGTCATGTGGTGGTGCCATAACACGCTGCCGTCGATATGAAGGATTCCATTTCCCTCCGCGTCCACAACAATCTGGGTGTCGGGATAGGTGGTCGGTTCGGTGTATCCGTAGTGTTCGAGGGCCTCAAAGGTCGCGTGAATCGTTGAGCCCGGCCACGCTTGCACCGTGATGTCAAACGGAAGGTCACCGAAGGTGGAGTAGCCGTCGGCCGGACCGCTTATCCGTGGCCGGGCAGCGAGTGGCCCGACGGCTGTTGCCGGCGACACCAATCCCGACCCGTCGATCTGTCGAACGAGCAGGGTCGACGCCGCGGCCGACAGCACTGACAGTTCGCCAGTGGCCCACGCGCCGGTGCTGTCGGCGCGGGTGCTGGCAATTTCGTTGCCCAATTCGTCTGTGATCAGCACCTCGGCGCCGGGAAGGCCCGAGCCCGAGAGGCTTGGCGGCCGAAGGGAGTCGGGGTCGACACTCGACGCGACCGCGGGGGCCAGAGGTGGCACGGCACTCGGCGGCACCGCACTCGGCGGCACAGCACCGGGCGGCACAGCACCGGGCGGCATTTCCCGCGGGCCGAGCGGCGCTGGCGGGCTTTCCGGGGCCACCGGATCGGGTTCAGCGGCCGTCGCCGGTGACTGAACGGTGCCACTGGTTTGCTCGCTCGCTCCGGCCAGTGTCGGCAGTACATCGTCAGTCGCGAGGTCGAAGGCGGCCGGCACAGTGGCCGGGCCCATCTCGACGGTGCCCAGTGTGGGGTCTGTCGCAGACGTAAGCAGTGCCGTCGCGGTCACGATTGCAACGGCGATGCCGGTGAGCCAGACGTGGGTGGCCGACAGGGTTGCCAGAGGAGGCTCGGGGAGCGCTGCGAGAGCAACGGCGCTGTCGTCGGGCTCAAGATCTATCAGCGAAATGCCGAGCAAAGCGGGAATCAGCAGAACCGCCAGCTTCGCGCTGAGGTGGTCGAGCTCTTCCGCCCTGGCGCGGCAGGCGGCGCACGAATTCAAGTGCGCGCGAACTCGATCATGCTCTCGCGGACCTAACGAACTGGTCGCCCTCCTGCCGAGTCGCCCGGACGTCCAGCGGCACTCGTCGGACAGGGACTCGTCATTGAGGTGGGCCTGAATCCAGGCCGTTCGCAATCCGGCGCGGGCTCGATGGGCGAGCACCGCCGCCGCGTTGGGCGTCATGCCGAGGTATCGTGCCACCTCGGTCGGCCCCATGCCTTCAACCGCGCTGTACCAGAGCACGGCCTGCCAGCGATCCGGTAGTGCGCGGAATGCTTGAAGTGCGAACTCGCGATCCGTCGAAGCGACGACCGGGTCATCCACAGTTTTCGGGTCTTCGAGGAAGTCAAGCTCATCGCTGGCTCCCTCGCGAGAGCGGGTCGCCCAGCGACGTGCGACATTGCCGATCGTGGTGATGAGGTACGGGCGAAAACCCGAGTGCGGCCCGCCACCGCGGTGCAGGGTAGCGAGGATGCGAGCGAACGATTCGGAGACGATGTCGTCGGCGTCGGCGATCTCGTAGTAGCGCCGAGCGATCGAGATGCCAATACCAGAGTGCCGACGCCACAGTTCGCCGTACGCCGTCGCGCTACCCGATCGCGCCAGCGCGACGAGTTCGTCATCGGTAGCGGTTGGGATCGCGGTCACGTCGGATGAGCGTGCTGACTCCTCGGGCAAGGGCATAGGTTCGCGGCTTTCGGGATGTGGATCGGGTGTCAATAATTAAGATCCACAAAGCTGAGAACCCTTACGAAATTCCCCAGACTTCGTTACCCCAATCCGGGTGCCAGATTTGGGCGGACGGCGTTAGCGGTCGTTTCCGAGCGCAATACGCTCGTCGCTGTCCTCTTCATCTTCGATTTCGGCAAGGTGTTCGCCGTGCACCGGCGCCGCGATAAACCTGAAGAACAGATAGATCGCCACACATGCGGCACCGAAGAGCGCGACAGTCGAGAACCAGGGCCAGAATGACTCTCCGAGCTCTCGCCAGTTCCCCGCCCACGGGACGACCGCCAGCACAAACATCGTGAGGACGACCAAGTAGACCGAACCCCAGAGCACCCGAGAGCGTTTGAACAAGCGCTCGCCCTCGAGCATGTGGAGCGGCATCAGCTCAACGAGCAGAAGCACGATGCCCTCCGTCGCGATTGCGACAAAGAATTCGAGCACGACCTCGTTGAAGAACGTCGGATCGTGGTGCACGCCGTCGGCGATGGAGCTGTAGATGATCCAGGAGGCTATGCCGAACGTGACAATCACCGACGACCTAATGAGCACGGCCTTCCACGCTTGCCCCGTTGCAGAACTCGTCGCGATCGAGAGTCCGAGCACGATACCGATAAGGATTCCGGGCGAGAACTCGAGAAGGCGAGATACGACGACGCCCGCGACGGTCAGCACCAGGCCGAACGGGCGCAGCTTGACGACAACATCCACGTTCCACGCTCGACGCATGATTGCCGCCGTTATCGAGTTCGCAATGAAGAACACGACGAACAGGGCGGCCGACAGCGCGATGATCAGGCGCAGCGAGTGCAGGTTCGGCCCAAACGTCGGGTCCGCGAGGGCGAACAGGAATCCGGTGGCCGCCATCAGCAGAATTCCGCCCAGTACGGGCGCCTTCGCAACGGCTGTGGTCACAGCCGTGTACCAGCGCGGAGCCGTCTTCAGCCGCGGGATTCGACGCGTCAGCCGCTCGTACTGTTCGGCGACGGTCGAGTTGAGCAAGTGAGCGGGCACAATCGCGAAAATGATCAACACCAGCCCAACGGCGAACGCCGCGGGAATACGGCCCGGGTCGCTGAGTACCTCCACGATCGGGTTCATTGAGTTGGTGAGGATGTTCGGGGCGGTCGCTGAGGCATCGCTACCTCCGTGACCGTCGTTTGCCTCGCCGAGCGGCGTGTCTGCAGCGGTTCCGCCGGCGTCGGTGGAGTGTCCCGCCGACTCCTCGACGGGTATCACGGTGACTGCCTGCTCCTTAGTGCTGGGCGCTAGTCCGTCACCGGTAACCGTAACCACGACGGTGTGGTCGCCGGGTTCGACGTTCTCGGGAACGGTCGCGCTGAGCGCGAAGGTTCCGCTACTGCCCACGGTGGCCTGACCGAGACTCACCGGGGTCGAGTGGAGTTCCGCCGAAACTTTCGAGCCGGCGGGCAGTCCACTTCCGGAGATAGTGAACTTGTCTCCGGGATGGAGGTTGCCGAGGTCGACACCGTTGAGGGTGAAGAACCAGGACGGCGTGATGAGCGTCGGCGGCGGTGTTCCGCCGGTGCCCCCGGTGCCGGGCAGGGGTTCGATCGCTACGGTGACGGGCTTGACGGCACTGAGCGCGGAGAGTCCACCCGACAAGTAGACCGAATCTGGCACGGCTTCGTTCTCGCCGGCGCCGAGGTCTTCTGAGTATGCCCGCAAGTTGTAGCCACCGTTGGGAAGGGCGGGCGTAGTGCACGACCAAAGGCCGGCGACGCTGGCGGGTGCCGAGTCGCAGACGATCTGGCTTGAACCAGTGAGAACGTGCACCGCATTGCCGGCGACAGTCGTGCCCGAGAGCGCAATGGCACCGTTAGGCAGCACAGTCGCGGTGCCGATCGAGGGGGTCGCGGGCACAACAAAGTAGTCGTCGACCCATTCGTACTGCTGAGTCTCGCCGTCGCCCGTGTCTTGCTGGGAGTACGGATTCCACACGCCCGGGGTGAGGTCGGTGAAAACACAGTGAATCGGTCCCGGCGTAATGCCTAGGAAGGGATCGAAGGCCCCGCCTTCACCTCCGCCTTCACCTTCGTAAGGCGGACCTCCACAGTTATCAACAACCTGGAATCCGTCGGCTAGGTTCCACGAGTACAGGTCGGTGCGGATCACTGTGGCGAGCCCCGTGGGGTCCCCATCGATCACGACCCCGCCCGGCACAAACTCGTATGACATCTCGGGAACAAGCGGGGTGTCGATTGGCACGGCAATCGGGTCGCTTAGCGCCGATAGGCCGCCCACGGTGTAGTTCGTGTTCCCCCAGTAGTAGGGAATCAGGCTCTCGCCCGCTCCAGTGTCCTCCGAGTACGCACTCAGTATCTGGATACCCGCGGGCAGGCCATCAGTCGTGCATGACCAATAGCCTTCTGAGTCGGCGAGGGCCGGGTCGCAGACATCCTGTAGGTCAGTGTCGACGACGTGCACGAGGTAGCCGGGTGTGGCAGTTCCGTCGATGTCGACGAAGTTCGAGGGCCCCTCGCCCTCGCCCCCACTCCAGTACCAGTCGGTGATCGTCGGGGCGTCACTGATCACGAACGAGGAATAGATGGTGTCATACGCTGGACCGCCGGTGCCGTCGTCCTGCTGTGACTCGATCGTGTAGAGGCCGGGCGGCAAGTCGAGGAACGAGCAGCCGTAATTCTCCTGACCGGAAGCTATGCCGGAGAACCGGTCGCCCACCCAGTAGTAGCCCTCGCCCGACTCGGGAGCGGGGCCGCCACAGGAATCGATCCACACATACTCGCCTTCGGCGATCTGGTACAGATCGGTTCTTGCGACGGTGCCGTCGCCAGTCGGGGTCGAATCCACAGTAAATCCGCCGGGGACCAGGGTGTAGCTGACGGCTGGCCACACGAATGTGACCTCGAGGGGATCGGAGATCGCGGACTGGCCACCCGCAACGTAGGTGGAAACCGGAACCGCCTCAGTAGAGTTGCCCCCGTTGTCAACGGCGTAGGCCGTGAACGTGTGGCTGCCCGGGTCGAGAACACTAGTCGTGCAGGTCCAGATGTTTCCTTCGACAAACGCGACGGGGCAGTCGATTGCTTCACCATTGTCGAGAATGTTCACGCCGAACCCAAGGTCTGACGTGCCCTGAAGGTAGACCGTGTAATCACCATTCTTCGTGGAGTAGTCGATCACGGGAGTGTTCGGGATGACGATGTAGTCGTCGGCATACACGCCGACGCCGGTCTCGCCATCACCAGTGTCCTGCTGCGAATAGATGTTCAGGATGCCCGGCGTCAACCCGCTCACGGAGCAGGTGTTCGTGACCTCGAAGAACGTACCGTTCTCGCTGCCGGGGGCCGGGCATCCACCGTGGGATTCCCAGTAGTCGGACGGATTGTTGGTGAAGTCATAGAACTCGATCGCCACCTTGGTGGCTGGGTCAGTCGGCTCGCCGTGTGCCGTGACGGCGGCCGGGCTGAAGTCGTAGGTCATCCCGGGCGGCCCAGACGCAACCGCGGAAGGCGTTGGTGACGGAGTGGGATCGGGGAAAGCACTCACTGTGAAGGGCACGGCCGACGAGCCGGCGCCAGTGAAGAAGAAGGTGATGGTTCCCTCGCCGACCGGAAAGCCACCCGCGGGAGTGTAGCTGCAACTCCAAGAGGTGTTTCCAGCATCTAGACCTGTGCAGCCCACCGACACTTCGCTTTCGCCGAAGGGGGTGACGGTGACGTCATCTGCCTGCTCGTCGGAGGGGTGAGTGCCGCTGAACTCGAGGGTGCCGTCGGGCAGCAGCGGCGACGTTATCGAGTCGACGGTCCAGTTCGCGACCGCATCGGCCGAGGCCGTGAGGCCGACGGCGAGTGAAGCGCCGAATGCAAGGGTGACCGCGGAAACCGCCGCAACAATTTTTGGAATGCGCATGTGATATTCCCTTGGGCGAGGGGGCGCGGCGGGATCGGGTTCGCGGGCGCCGGTAGTTAGTGATCAATCTAGGGCCAAACCGGCTTCGTGAACCCTCCGGCTGCCAACTTTTTACAAGATTGAAATATCCTCGGGGATTGCAATCACCGCCAGGTCGGGAGCCACCAGTGGGAACGCAGGTACGTGTATTCAAGAGGGATGCCCGTCCACAGCGGCCAATAGAAGGCGCTCACCGCCACTGCGGCAACAAGGAAAATGATCGCAATCCGGATGCCGCTGGTGCGCCGATCGCGGTGATCATCGCGGTCGCCCACGATGATCCCGATCACGAGGGTCAGGCCGAGGATGAGGTAGGGCTCGAAAGCGATTGTGTAAAACTGGAACACTGTGCGGTTCAGGTAGAGCAACCACGGGAGGTACCCGGCGACCATCCCCATCAGCACCAAGCCGACGCGCCATTCGCGGTATCGAGCTAGACGATAGGCCAGATACAGCACGGCCGCCGTTGCTGCCCACCAGATAAGAGGGTTAGCGATCCCGGTAATGGATGCTCCGCAGTTCTGCCACTGACATCCCGTCTCCCCGATCGAGCTGCTCTGGTACCACATGCTGGTCGGACGCACCAGGAAGAGCCAGGTCAGCGGGTTCGCCTGATATGCGTGCGGACGCGACTCGTTCACATGGTACGAATAGACCGCTGACTCGAAGTGCCAGAAGCTCTGGATGCTGAGCGGCACCCACGAGAGAATCCCGCTCCAGGCATTGGTGCCTTCCTCGGCCCAGTGCCGGGCGTAGCCGGTACCGCCGACGAACCAGCTCGTCCAGGTCGACATGTACACACCCACGGCCACGGGCACTGTCAGCAGGAAGGTCACGGGCCCTTGCCTAAAGAGTGTTCCGGATGCCCAGAATCCGATGCCAGCACGACGGCGCGCCACTGCATCGACGACGAGCGTGTACACGGCGAATGCTGCCAGAAAATAGAGGCCGCTCCACTTGACGGCGGTCGCTGCGCCGAAGGCGGCTCCCGCGGCGACGAGCCAGGGTCGATTCCAGAGGCCCGGGCCCCAATCCAGACCCTTGCCGAACTTCTCCCGCCGCGCGATCCAGGCCGCGAGTCGAACGGCACTCCAGTCGCGATCGAGCAGGATCGCACCGAAACCGAGCAGGGTGAAGAGCATCACCCAGTTGTCGAGCAGCCCGACCCGACTCATGACGATCGCGTTTCCATCGATCGCGAACAGGAAGCCCGCGAGGCTCGCCAGTGCGCGGGAGCGGAACAGCGCGTACGCGATGAGCATGATGAGGATGACCGCGAGAATTCCCGCAATCGCGGTCGTAATGCGCCAGCCGGCCGGGTTATCGGGACCAAGCGCCATCATCCCGAGTCCGATGAGCCACTTGCCGAGTGGGGGGTGCACGACGAACGACGGATCGCTCAGGAAGATGTCGGTCTGCCC
>JBBQZJ010000050.1:0-10819 GCA_038207805.1 Actinomycetales bacterium
TCAGCTTCGGCAAAGTCGGCAGGGCCTCTCGCACCCACTGCGGAACGGGCTTCCCGTTGAGCAGCGCCTCGCAGGTGATAAGAACAAAGCGGTCGACGAGTCTGCGTAGCGGAGCCGTCGCGTGCGCGTACGGCGCTGCGACCGCGGCCTGCTCGATCTCTGGGGGAGGATCGCCGTCGAACGCGGTGTAGCCGGCACCCCGGAATAGCGAGGCAGCGGCGTGGACCGCGGCCAGCCCGCGCGGGTCGTCGTGGTCGACCCCGCGCAGGAACTCCCCATACGGCATCTTCTCCGGCCACGGGCATCCGAGCGCGCCGACTTGACGGCGCAACCTCTCGATCGTTCTGGGGAACGGAGCCGGCATGGTGCGCAGAATGCCCACGCGGCCCTCCAGCATCACCTGCGCCGCCGCCATTCCGGTGAGCAGCGAGATCTGTGCGTTCCACTGCTCGACGGGAAGGGGGCGTCGGCGCACGAGGCTGTAGCGCCCATCGAGCTGGGTCACTTCCTCGTCGGGGCGGTTGAGGCTGGCACCGCCGCGCTGGCGCTCCAACTCGACCCGCTTCGCTCCGACTTCGGCCAGCAGAGTCAGCGAGGCATCCGCCGTGCCGGCGTCGAGTTGAGCTTGCACCTGGGCGTACGAGTACTGATGACGGCTGCGGATGCGCGCCCGCACCAGAGTCGTCGCCGTGACGTTTGCGGCGGCATCCAGCTCGAATCGCCAGACGAATGCCGACCGTTCCACTGCCTCACGCAGTGACGCGGCGTCCTCACTAATGACCGTGGGGTGCAGCGGAATACGCCCGTCGGGCGCGTACAGCGTCTGCCCGCGTTCGCGAGCCTCGACATCCACCGCCCCACCACCCACGACAAAGGCGGGCACGTCGGCGATTGCGTAGTACACCACATACCCGTCGCCGGCTGACGCGAGATGCAGGGCCTGATCGAGATCGGTCGCTCCCGGCGGGTCGATCGTGACGAAGTCGATGGCGCTGAGATCAGCGCCTTGAGGCAGCGGCCGTGCGACCGCGGCACGCGCCTCGGCCTCGACCTCGGGCGAGAAGGACACGGGAAGCTCCATGTCCTCGCGGATGAGCTGAAGCGTACCGGCGAGCAAGGCCTCGGGATTTCGGACCTTGGGTACGAGCACCCGGGTGGGCTCGTCGTCCAGGTACGGCCTCATAGCTTCTCGATGGGCGCGATCTTGATGAGCAGCCGTTTTCGGCCGGCCACATCAAATTGCACCTCAGCGACGCTCTTGGGGCCCTCACCGGTGACCGCTGTCACACTGCCGTCGCCGAAGTCGGTGTGCCGGATGCGATCGCCCACCGCCAGCGTGAGGTCACCGTTGTCGCGCACCGTCGCCGTCACGGCGCTCGTCCACTCGGTCTTGGTTCTATTCGCTGGCGGCAATGACTGTGACGAACCGAATCCCACCCCGGAGTCGCGCCGCGACCCCAGCGCGGAGGGCCGCCTCGGCCCTCCGTTCGAGAATCCGCCCGAGGACCGCCACTCGATCAGGTCCGTCGGGATCTCCTGAAGGTATCGGCTCGGCATGGCAACGTTGACGTCGCCGAAGCTGGCGCGGGATGCAGCAAGCGAAAGGTAAAGCCGCTTACGCGCTCGGGTGATGCCCACGTAGAACAGGCGCCGTTCCTCGGCAAGCCCACCGGGCTCGTTGCTCGACATGCGGTGCGGAAGCAGGTCCTCTTCGATGCCGGTCAGGAATACCGCGTCGTACTCGAGCCCCTTCGCGGTGTGCAGGGTCATGATCGAGATCGTGCCGCCGGAGTCGTCGATCTCGTCGGCCGCGGCGAACAGCGCGATGCCGGTGAGGAAGTCGACCAGATTGCCCTCGGGGTTCGCCGTGCGAAACTCCTTCGTTTGCGACACGAGCTCCTCGAGGTTCTCGGCGCGAGCCTCGTCTTGCGGATCGCCGCTGGCTTTGAGCGTTCGGTGCAACCCGGTTCGGTTGAGCAGCTCGGTGAGGATGTCCCCGGGTGCCGCCGTCGCAGCCGTCGCCGCGACCTCGTTCAGGATCGTGCCGAGATCGGTGATCGCCGCGGTGACCTTGGGGCCGAGGCCGAGCTGGGCGGCATCCATCAGCGACTCTCGCAGGGGCACGCCGACCCGGTCAGCGTAGGCCTGCAGGGCCGCCTCGGTCGCCGGCCCGATGCCTCGCTTCGGCACGTTCATGATGCGTCGAAGAGCCAGATCGTCGTCGGGGTTGGCGATCTGGATCAGATACGCCATCGCGTCTTTGATCTCGGCGCGCTCGTAGAACTTGGTGCCGCCGGGGATGCGATACGGCAGCGCCGAGCGGATGAAGATCTCCTCCAGCGGCCGGGTCTGCGAGTTGGTGCGCACGAACACGGCGATCTCGTTGAGGTTGAGCCCCTGCGAGCGCAGCACCTCCACCTCGTCGGCGACGAACTGGGCCTCGTCGTGACCGGAGTACCCGGTGTATCCGACGATCTTCTCACCAGCGCCGGTCACGGTGAACAGGTTCTTGGCTTTGCGATCGAAGTTGTTGGAGATGACCGCGTTGGCGGCGTCGAGAATGTTCTGGGTCGACCGGTAGTTCTGCTCGAGCAGAATCACCTTCGAGTTGGGGTAGTCCCGCTCGAACTCCACGATGTTGCGGATGTCGGCTCCGCGAAACGCGTAGATCGACTGGTCGGAATCACCGACGACGGTCAGCGATGCCGCCGGGATTGAGCCGTCGGGTGCGAGTGTCATTCGGGTATCAGCGGGAACATGCTGCGGCTGAACCGGCCGCACGAGCTCTTTGATCAGTGCGTACTGCGCGTGATTGGTGTCCTGATACTCGTCGACGAGCACGTGGCGGAATCGCCTTTGGTAGAGCGCCGCGACCTCCGGAAAAGCCCGGAACAGGTACACGGTCTCGCCGATGATGTCGTCGAAGTCGAGTGCGTTCGCCCGCTTGAGCGATGCGGAATACTGCCGGAAGATTTCCAGCAGCACCGCCTCCTTTGGGTCTGACAGATTGGCCGTGCGACCGAAGGCCTCGACGTCGGTGAGTTCGTTCTTCAGCTTCGAGATGCGGTTCAGCGCGCCACCGGCGGTGAAGCCGAGGGTGTCGGCATCCAGTTCCTTGATGATGCGCTTCATCAGGGCGCGCGAATCCTGGGTGTCATAGATCGTGAAGCCACTCTTCATGCCGAAGACCTCGGCCTGGCGGCGCAGGATGCGTACACAGGCAGAATGGAACGTCGAGATCCACATGCCCTCGGCGGCATCCCTGACCAACGCTCGCACCCGCTCGCGCATCTCCGCTGCTGCCTTGTTCGTGAAGGTGATCGCGAGAATCTGGCTCGGCCACGCCTCGCGGCTCTGAAGAAGGCCGGCGACTCGACGCGTGAGCACGCTGGTCTTGCCCGAACCCGCGCCGGCGACAATGAGCAGCGATTGGCCGCGGTAGAGCACCGCTTCGCGCTGCTGCGGGTTGAGCCCGGCGAGCAGCGAGTCGTCGATAGCGCCGCCCCGCTGAGGATCGGCGTGTTCGAAGGGCTCCAGAACGTAGGTCATCGCTGACACGATTCTACGGGCGACGACCGACCCCGACGGCCGTGCAGCAGCTACAGGCCGCTGTAGGCGTGGAGCCCCTTGAAGAACAGGTTCACGATCGTAAAGTTGAAGACCACGGCGCTGAAGCCGATGATCGCGAGCCACGCACTGCGCGAGCCGCGCCATCCCCTCGTTGCGCGAGCGTGAATGTAGCCGGCGAAAATGGTCCAGATAATGAAGGTCCAGACCTCCTTGGTGTCCCATCCCCAGTAACGGCCCCACGCGCGGCCGGCCCAGATTGCCCCGGCGATGAGAGTGAAGGTCCAGAGCACGAAGCCGACCACGATGAGGCGATAGGCGCTGTTCTCGAGTTTCTCGGAGGAGGGGAGTGTGTCCAAGAAGGTGAGCCGAGGCGCCTTGCCTGCCAGGCGTCTCTCTTTGAGCAGCTGCATCACCGAGAGGCCAGCGCCGAGCGCGAAGAAGCCCGTGCCGAGCGTCGCGACGAAGACGTGGATGACCAGCCAGACCGACTGAAGTGCCGGTGGCAGCGGAACCACGTCGACATAGAAGTTGACGCTGGCGAGCCCCAGCGCGACAAGGGCGAACCCCGTGATGAACGCACCGAGGAACCGCAGGTCTTGCCAGAACTGTACGGCGAGGAACACTCCGACGATGATGACGGTGGCGGTGAGGGTGAACTCGTACATGTTGGCCCACGGAACGCGGCCGGCAGCGAGGCCGCGCAGCACAGTACCGGTCACGTGCAACAGCCAGGCGATGACGGTGAGAGCGGTTGCCGCGCGAAGATAGCGCGGGGCCTTGGCGGCGACGGCGACATTTGTTCGCTCAAGCACCACGGTGCCGCCGCCGGCCGTGCCGGCCGCACCGGCGGTCGCAACGGCGCTGGCCGCATCCGACACAGCGACGGCCTGCGACGCGGCCGAGCGTCGCGCGAGGTCGAGAGTGAAGAGCAGGAAGGCCAGCGTGTAGATGGCCATCGCCGAGTACACGGCGAGCACGGAGTAGGTCACGAACATCTCGGTCACAGTGCCACTCTATTCCCGTGAAGTTGATGGTCCTCTGAATGCTGCGTCGCCCGGCACGAGGGCGCTGTGCCGATCGGCGAGGTCGGCCACCGCGGCCGCGAGCCCCGGGTCATCACCACGGGCCAGCCCCGCGTATTCGATCATGACACCATCAGAGCTGGTTACCGCCTTCACCCACATCCGGCGGCGCGGAATGAACAGGCTCGTCACCAGTCCGGCCACCACCAAGCCCGCAAAAATGAGCACCCACAGTTGTGAAGGATCGTGGTGCACGTCGAGCGACGCGAAGCGCGGAATCGACTGGAGCTCGATGCTACCGAGGCCACCCGGCAGTTGCGCGGTCTCGCCCGGCTTCAACGCAATCGTCGGCGAATCGGCTTTGCGACCGGCGACCTGCACCAGAGAGTCGGTGTTGAGAGCGTAGGCATTGCTACCCCGACCGTTGTCGAGCCCGAGGTCGCCGGTGTACACCTCGAGACTCAGGGTCGGGTTCAGAAGGTCCGGGTAGTTCGAGGCGAGCGCGCCGGATGCCAGGGTCACGGTCGTCGGATACAGCAGCCCGACAATACCCACCTGGTCGGCAAGCCCGTCGGGAACCTTGATCACGCACACACTGAACAGGTTGGCGTCCTGCGGCAAGCAGGCGACCGACTGCGAGAACACGACGGCACCCGAGTCATCCCGGAACGTAAGGTGGGGCGCGTAGCCGTTACCTAGCAGATATACCTGAGTGCCGCCGATGGTCAGAGGCTCGTTGACCTTGACGGTCGCGGCGGAGGAATCCTGACCTCGCAGGGTGGTGGTGACATTCGCCGTGAAGTCCACGGGCTGGCCGAGGGCACTGAGATTCTCCTGCTCGTAGATCACCTCGAAGGAGTCGAGAGCGACGGTGTAGGGCTCCAGCGCTCCATCGGTGAAGAATCGACCGGGGTTGAACGAGTCGTAGCTGGCCAGTGAGTTCACGAACGCCTGACCCTCGACCACCACCCGCTGGCCGGTGTAGCCGAAGCCTCCACCGAATCCCACCGCGACGAGCACTCCGATGAGCGCGGTGTGGAAGACCAGATTGCCCGTCTCCCGTAGGTAACCGCGCTCGGCGCTCACCGAGTCGGAGTACTGCGCTACGCGAAAACCCTGCCGTCTCAATAACTCGGCGGCAATCGACACCGCGGCTGCGGCATCCATCGTGGTGTTTCGGGTCGTGAAGCCCTCGAGGCGAGCGAGCCTGGCGGGCGTAGCTGGCGGAGCCGCGCGCAGCGCCTCGAGATGGTGCCTAGTTCTCGGGATGACGCACCCGATGAGCGAAATGAACAGCAGCAGGTAGATGGCCGAGAACCATACCGAGGTGTAGGTCGTGAACACCTGCAGTGTGTCGAGCACCGACGCGAGCCCGGGGTTAGCCGCCTTGTACTGGATCACACCGTTGGGGTCCGAGCTCACTTGGGGAACGAGCGAGCCGGGTATTGCCGCTACCGCCAGCAGCAGTAACAAGAACAGCGCAGTGCGCATGCTCGTCAATTGCCGCCAGAAAAACCGGAGGTAACCGACGAACCCCAGGCGAGGCTGGATGATTTGCTCGCCCGCCGGAGACTGGTCGATGTGGTCAGAGGGCCGGGACGAATCCATTGATCACCGACCCGAGGTTTGAGACGAAAGCCCGCCACAGACCGGTGACCATGAGCAGGCCGATCGCGATGAGCAACGATCCGCCGACGATGTTGATGACCCGGATGTTTCGCTTGAGCCACGCGACCGACCCGGTAACCCAGCCCAACCCGAGAGCCACCAGTAGGAACGGGATGCCCAGCCCCACGCAATAGGCGACAGCGAGTAGCCCGCCGCGCCACGGGTCGCTCCCGTCAAGGGCGATCGCGTACACCGCCGTCAGGGTCGGACCGATGCAGGGCGCCCAGCCCAAGGCAAACACGATGCCCAAGAGGGGTGCGCCGGCAAGCCCCGTGGCGACCTTCCACTGCGGCCGTATCGTGCGCTGCAAAAAGGTGACCTGGCCAATAAAGACGAGACCCATCACGATCACAACCACGCCGGCGATGCGCAAGATCAGATCAAGCCACGGTCGAAGGAGCAGCCCCGCGGTGCCGAAGAGCACCCCGAGGCTCACAAACACGATGCTGAACCCCAGTATGAACAGCGCGACCCCGGTCAGCAGCCGACGGCGATCCTGCCTCTGACCGTCGCCAGTGAAGCCTCCGACGTAGGCGAGATAGCTCGGAACCAGGGGCAACACGCACGGCGAGGCGAACGACACGAGGCCGGCGAGCACAGCAACGGGGAGGGCGAGAGCGAGACTGCCGCCGAGCACCAGTTCGCCGATCGGGTCGCCCACTACGGCGCCTCGGCGACGACCGTGTCAATCATCGTCGCAAGGATGCTGCGGTCGCGAAGAAGCCCACTGATCCGCGCAGCCACCCGGCCCTCGCGGTCGATGACCAGCGTGGTGGGCACGGCATTGGGGGCGACGGCACCCGCGAACGCTAGCTGAACTGCGGCGGTGTCCGCGTCGACGATGGACGGGTAGGCGATGGCGTTCTCGCGCGCGAAAACGGCCGCGACATCCGCCGAGTCGAAGATGTTGACGCCTAGGAACGGAACATCGGTGTACTGCTCGCTCAGCGCTTTGAGGTCGGATGCCTCCGCGCGGCACGGTGGGCACGCCGCGTACCAGAAGTTGACGACGTAGACAGTGCCGGCGTAGTCGGTGCTGCTGATCGTGTTACCCGACTCGTCGGTTCCCTCGAAAACGATCGCCGCGTCACGCGCGGCTGGTGGAATCTCGGTTATCGCGCCATCGCCCGAGATGTAGCCCTGACCGGAGCCGTCAGCGTACTGACCGGCGAGCGGTTCGGCAGCGCATCCGGTGAGAGCGAGAACCGCGACACCGATCGCGGCGAGAAAGCGGACCCTCACACTGCTCCCAAGTCGATGGCGGATGCCCCCAAGTCTTTCGCAGGTTCCTGATAGTTGACCTCGACGAAACGATCGCCCTCGCGGGCCAACGTCGTGATGCTCGACAGCGAGCAGCGCCGCGAGCGCACGTCATGGGGCAGACGCAATCCGCGCACGGCCCGCGACACCATCACGATCGGCATCTGGTGGCTCACGAGCACAACCTCACCCGATTCGGTTGCGGCCCATGCATCGCCGACGGCACCCAGCATCCGTTCGCGAACACTCACGAAGGGCTCGCCCCAGCTCGGTTTGAGGGGGTTACGAACCTGCAGCCACGCGCTCGGCCACTTCAGAGCCTGACGCATGTTCTTACCCTCGAACCAGTTGGTCGGCTCGATGAGCCGGTCGTCGGTAATGATCGACATCGAGAAGCGCGTGGCCCACGGCTCGGCCGACTCCTGGGCACGCTGCAGTGGGCTGGCATACAGCCGAGTTATTGGATGCTGCGCGAGGCTTGCGGCCGCGGCATCCGCCATCCGGTGCCCGAGATCGCTCAGGTGATAGCCCGGGATTCGCCCGTACAGCAGACCCTCTGGATTGTGTACCTCGCCGTGACGGACGAGGTGAATGAGGTCGGCGGGCACTCCCCAATTCTACGGCGTGGCTATCGGCACCCGACATGCCCGCCACAGAACGAGGGGCGGCGCGCAACTAAACTTGGGGAGTGACCCAACGCACCCTGATCAAGAACCTTGCCGCCGCGACCGACGGGCCCGTGACTGTGTCCGGCTGGGTCGAGACGGTGCGCGACCAGAAGAAGGTGCAGTTCGTCGTGCTGCGCGACGAGTCGGGGGCCGTGCAGCTGGTTAACCCGAGAACCACCGACGACGAGGGCACGGTGCTCGCCGACGATCTGAGCGACACGATCTCTTCACTGGCTCAGGGCACCTTCCTCACCGCGACCGGCGAACTCAAGCACGACGAGCGCGTCAAACTCGGCGGCGTCGAGATCAAACTTGAGGGGCTAGCGCTGGCGGGAACGGCGATCGCCGAGACGCCCATTGCCGACGACTCGGGGGTGGACAAGCGGATGGACTGGCGGTTCCTCGACCTTCGTCAACCGAAGAACAACCTGATCTTCCGCATCCAGACGACCCTGGAGCACGCATGGCGCACTTACTGGGTCGAGCATGACTTCATCGAACTGCACACCCCCAAGCTCATGGCCAGTGCGAGCGAGTCCAAGGCGGAGCTGTTTGAGGTCGAATACTTTGACACCAAGGCCTACCTGTCGCAGAGCCCGCAGTTCTTCAAGCAAATGGCTCAGCCCGCCGGCTTCGGCAAGATCTTCGAGATCGGCCCGGCCTTCCGTGCCGACCCCAGCTTCACGAGCCGGCACGCCACCGAATTCACGAGCGTCGACAGCGAGATCAGCTGGATCGACTCCCATGACGACGTCATGCGCCTGCACGAAGAACTGCTGGTCGCCGGCTTCCAGGCCGTCAAAGACAAGCACGGCGCCGAGATCGAAGCGCTGTTCGGGGTCGAGGTGACCGTTCCGTCGCAGCCGTTCCCGCGCATCCCCCTCGCCGAGGCCAAGCGGATTGTTGCCGAGCGCGGCTACGAGGTGCCGCGCACCGACGACGACATGGACCCGGAGGGCGAGCGCCAGATCGCGGCCTACGTCGCTGAAAAATTCGGGCACGAGTTCGTGTTTCTGACCGACTACGCCTCGAGCATCCGACCGTTCTATCACATGCGCCATGCCGATGACGCGAACCTCACCAACAGCTACGACCTCATCTTCAACGGCGTCGAGATCTCGACCGGGGCCCAACGCGAACACCGCATAGAGTTGCTCGAAGAGCAGGCTAGGCAGAAGGGTCTCGACCCCGAGGAGCTCGGCTTTTACCTCGATTTCTTCCGCTACGGGGTGCCACCGCACGGGGGATTCGGCATGGGGCTCAGCCGGGTGCTCATGCTCATGCTGCACCTGCCGAACCTGCGCGAGGCAACCTACCTGTTCCGGGGACCCACCCGCCTCACCCCCTAAGACTGCGCATCCCATCGGTGGCATGTGCCCCTAGGCTTGCGCTACGCACCCGCACATGCGAAAGGGATCAGTCATGGCTGGAAAGTTTGTCGTCACCAAAGACAAGAAGGGCGAATTCCGTTTCGTTCTCAAGGCAGGTAACGGAGAAGTCATCGCGATGTCGGAGGGCTACTCCTCCAAGGCTGGCGCCATGAACGGCATCGAGTCAGTACGCAAGAACGCCGCTGACAGCACGGTAGACGACCAGAGCGCCTAACTCAGTAATGCGTCTTTCGGGCGCTTAAGGCATGATGGGCCCATGTCCAAGAAGATCAACGCAGCGCTCAAGGATCTCAAGAAGGCACTCAACTCCCACGCCGACATCGTCGGTGGGCGTGCTGTCTCGTTGAAAAAGGCGCAGCGCGCGAATTCCAAAGTGGCTGCCGCAGCATCGGCCTACGCAGAGGCCGTGTTCAGCAAGTCAGGCGTCGGTAACCCGTTTGGCGACGTGCTCGAACCGGGGCTGGAAAGCACAACGATGGCCTCGCTCGCGGCAGAACGAGACGCGATTGCGGAGAGCCTTACCGGCCCCATCCCGCAAGTGGCCGCTACCCCGCAGCTGAGCCACAGTTCACACGTCGGCTAAAGTTCCACGTCCACGGTAACGCGCTGCGCTGTGAGACCGCGGGGCACCGCAGCGGCGACGACGTGTGCCGGGTGCACCTGGTAGGCCTCCAGAGCTGCGACCGAATCGTGTTCTGAAACCAGAGCGGCATCCCAGTTGCTCTCGAGGAATGCAACGTTCTGTCGAACAGTGAGCGAGTGAAGCCCTGGTACAACTCCCACCAGCGGCTCGAGTGCCGTCGCGATCGCAGCGATGGCAGCGGTCTTGTCTTCGGGGGTCTGCGCGCTGAGCTTCCACGCGACGATGTGTCTGATCATGTCATTGCCTCCAGGAGTGCTGTTGCCAGTCGCGCCGGATCGACGCGCCAGATCGTGTGTACGCGACCGTTGACGAGAACCACCGGAATCTCGTCCCAGTAGCGCGTGTTCAGGTCCGGATCATCGAGAATCGACAGCTCCTCGACGGTTACGGATGCCCGCGGCCCGAGCTCGCGGATCACCTCGGTGATGACATCCCGAGCGGTATCGCACAGGTGACACCCGGGCTTGCCAAGCAGGGTGAGGCGAGCGACGGACACGACCATAGACTAATCGCGATGTCTGAAGCAGTGTTGCCCACCCCGAGCGATCGGCCCATCGTGGCCTTCTTCGACGTCGACAACACGCTGATGCGGGGTGC
>JBBQZJ010000051.1:0-10711 GCA_038207805.1 Actinomycetales bacterium
CGGTGAGGGCCGTGCGTTCTCGTCTGTGGCTGAAGCGATTCTCGCCCACGACCAGCACACCCTCGACCTCAACGCCAAGGTCCGCATCCGCCTCGAGCACCTGTACTTCGCCGACGGCGAGGCGCCCGAAGGCTTCGTGCAGGGCAAGACGGTTTTGCTCGACACCACACTGGGTCGCGCGCTGTTCAACGAGACGCTTCCCGCCGACTACCCCTACATCGAGGCTGTCGCCGACAAGAGCCAGATCTCGGCGATCGTCAACGACCTCGCTGAGCGGTACCAGAAGGTGGAGGTCGCAGCAGCACTCGACCGCATCAAGGATGCC
This sequence comes from Actinomycetales bacterium, assembly GCA_038207805.1. Classification (GTDB taxonomy): domain Bacteria; phylum Actinomycetota; class Actinomycetes; order Actinomycetales; family Microbacteriaceae; genus Rhodoglobus. Next base: position 326 of record JBBQZJ010000051.1, read on the forward strand.
GGGTTCCACTGGGCGACTCGCTCCGGTGTCACTGTGGCTCTGTCTGACATCGTCACCCCGCCGAACAAGCCCGCGATCATCGCCGGGTACGAGAAGCAGGCGGCCAAGGTGCAGGACCAGTTCGATCAGGGTCTGACCACCGACGCCGAGCGCCGTCAGGAGCTCATCGAGATCTGGAACAAGGCCACCGCCGAAGTCGCCACCGCGATGCAGGACAACTTCGCCAAAGACAACAACATCAACCGTATGGTGTCGTCGGGTGCTCGTGGTAACTGGATGCAGGTGCGTCAGATCGCCGGTATGCGTGGGCTCGTGTCGAACCCGAAGGGTGAGATCATCCCACGCCCGATCGTGCACTCCTACAAGGAGGGCCTGACCGTGGCCGAGTACTTCATCTCGACCCACGGTGCCCGCAAGGGACTGGCCGACACCGCGCTGCGCACCGCAGACTCCGGGTACCTGACCCGTCGTCTGGTGGATGTGTCGCAAGACGTCATCATCCGCGAAGACGACTGCGGCACCTCCAAGGGTCTGGATCTGCCGATCGCGAGCAAGGGTGCCGACGGTAGCCTCGTTCGCGAGGTCAACGCCGAGAACTCGGTCTACGCTCGCAGCCTCGCCGCAGATGCGGTGGATGCCAAGGGCAAGGTCATGGCTCCCGCCGGAAGCGACATCGGTGACGTGCTCATCGACATGCTGATCGCCGCGGGCGTCGAGCAGGTCAAGGTTCGCTCCGTGCTGACCTGTGAGTCCGCCGTCGGCGTCTGTGCAGTCTGCTACGGCCGTTCGCTCGCGACGGGCCTGCTCGTCGACATCGGGGAGGCCGTCGGAATTATCGCGGCCCAGTCGATCGGTGAGCCCGGAACCCAGCTGACGATGCGTACCTTCCACACCGGTGGTGTTGCATCCGCGGATGACATCACGCAGGGTCTGCCGCGTGTCACCGAGCTGTTCGAGGCGCGCACGCCGAAGGGCGCATCGCCCATCGCAGAAGCGGCAGGACGCATCACCATCGAGGATACGGATCGGGCACGTCGCTTGATTCTCACCCCCGACAACGGTGACGAGCCGATCGCCTACCCCGTGCTGCGTCGTGCGACCCTTCTGGTCGAGGATGGCCAGCACGTCGATCTCGGTCAGCAGCTCCACGTCGGAAACCTTGACCCGAAGGAAGTACTTCGAGTCAAGGGCGTCCGCGCGGTGCATCTGCACTTGGTCGATGGCGTGCAGGGCGTGTATCGCTCGCAGGGCGTGCCGATTCACGACAAGCACATCGAGGTCATCGTTCGCCAGATGCTGCGCAAGGTCACGGTCGTCGATCACGGCGACACCGGCCTGCTGCCCGGCGAGCTGGTAGACCGGATGCGCTACAACGAGCTGAACCGCGCCGCCCTCACCGAGGGTCGCGCGACGGCGTCGGCACGTCAGGAGGTCATGGGTATCACCAAGGCGTCGCTGGCAACCGAGTCGTGGCTGTCGGCCGCATCGTTCCAGGAGACCACGCGCGTTCTCACGCAGGCTGCGATGGAGGGTCGTTCAGACCCGCTCATGGGCCTCAAAGAAAACGTCATCATCGGCAAGCTCATCCCGGCCGGCACGGGTCTCCCGCGCTACCGCGATGTGTCTGTCGAGGCGACCGACGAAGCGAAAGCCGAGCGCTACCCGAACCGAATCTTCACGGACGATTCGACCTTCACCGAGGCTGACCTCAGCTTCATCGACCTCGACAGTTTCAACTCGTCGGAGGACTTCACGCCGGGCACCTACCAGTAGGTCGCCAGCACCCTAGGCACTCGGCCCGTCGGTTCTTCCGGCGGGCCGACTGTCATTGTGCGGGCTTTCAGCACCCGTTGCTTCAATGACGAAATTCGCCGCGCCAGCGCTGGATTCCGCGAGAAGCGTCGCGACCCCCTCGCGACCCGGGGGCAGCAGCCGCGCAACAACACGACCGTCCAGGGCGTCGTCGAGGGCGTCGGTCACCCGAGTCAGCACGGCGTCAAGATCCCGGGGATCGAGGGCTGCTGGATCGCTATCGTCGAGCAGCACCACGTCGACCCCGCGTCGTCTGGCGCGACGTGCTGCACCGACCAGAGTCGGCATGCTCAGCGTGCGCCCCCTCAGGTCGTCGCGCAGTTCCGCCTCAGCAATGGCGAATTCCCGGCGGTCGTCACTGCTCAACGCCGCGCCGCTCACGAGCAGGCTCAGAAGCGGCGTCGCGAAAGCATCGAGCTCTGCGAGCCGCCGGTTGCGCTCGGCCGTTGCCGCGACATCCCCCGCTTCGGTAGCAGCGCGGGCGGATGTCTCGGCCGTGAGCTGCTGGATGCTCTCGCTGGTTCGCCTGAGCCCGATCGCGAAAAGGGTTCCGACGACGAGAATCGGAAACTGCTTGCCGAGGAGGAAAACGACGTCACCAATCATGTTTGCCGTGGTCAAGCCCCAGAGGAGCACGGTGAGCGAGAGCAGGACGAATCCAACCCATGCCCAAGCGATACGCCCGCGAAGGCTGACGTAGAACAGGCATGCGGTGCCCGATCCTATGTACCACTGACCGAATCCACCCGGCTCAAGGATCTGCCATGACACGAGTGCCGCGATGATCGACGTGCCACCGATCGTGATGAGCGTCGAGCGCATCGACAGCTGGGTCGCGCGATCGGTCGTGAGAACCGCGCAGATCCCCGCGAAGATGAGTAGCCCACCGATGGTCGGTACCGCCGAGCGCACCTCGTTCAGCGACCACAGGGCAAGCACCGCCATGGTCGCGAAGTACAGCCACACCATCGTTGCGGGACCACGGCCGGTGAGCGAAATCATCGGGGCGGTGCCCGGGCCGCGCGGCGTCACTTCGCCACCCAGGTCAGCGTGACCACGGTGCCTGACCCGCGTTGCGACGCCACCTCGGCACGTCCACCAGAAACGGTGCTGAGCCGACCGCGGATGCTCACCGCAATTCCGAGGCGGTGTGGCGGCACCTCACGAGGATCGAACCCCGGGCCATCGTCGCGAAGGATTGCCCGCACGCGGCGTTCCCCCACTTCGAGCTCAGCCGACAACCCCGATTCGACGGGGGAACCCGCATGGGTGAGGCTGTTTCGAACGGCCTCAGCCGCCGCTTCCGCGAAGGCCGCTGCGACGTCGTGAGGAATTGGCGAGGTGCGTGAGGCCACGACAGTGACATCGATGTCGGGCGACGCCTCGAGAACCACCGAGCGAATTCGGGCCACGAACACGTCCGGATCGACCGGTTCATCCGATTCGTGGCGACCATGGCGTAGTTGCTCGAGCTGGGCGATTGTTCGGATGGCCTGTCGGCGCACCGACTCATCCAATCCCTCCTGCGACGCGTAAAACAGGGTGCCCATCACGTTGTCGTGCACGAGGGCATCGAGCCTGGACTGTTCCCGGTCTCGGGATGCGGCCGCTGCCGCGCGGGCGGTCGTGGCCCGAGCCTTCGCAATGGCGCCATCCAGGGCATAGCCATTGCGCATGGCGACCATCGCCAGTGCCGTGAAGATCGCCGCGAAGGCGAGCGTGAAGAACGCGTACTGAAGAGGTATGGTCACATCTCCAAACCCTGCCGATACGTAGCGAACCGGCGCAATCAGCAGCGAGTTGACGATCAGGTAGGCCCAGGCGACAGTGGACCGCCATGCGAGTGCTGCCGGCACGGTGCCGAGCGCCGTCACCTCGAGAGGCCACGGGTCGATCCCCGCCGGAAGAGCCTCAGTCAGTGCGGGAATCCAGGTGAGCACAACGACGAGAAAGAGCACAGCGTACGTGCCCAGCAACCGTCGAAGCGTCCGCAGGTCGACAAAAAGCCCGACCACGGCTAGCACCGGGGGGATGCCGAACAGCACGGCCGCCGCCGCGACGTTGTAGAGCGGGTTGACGTGATCCATCGCGTCGGCGATCGCCCCCAGCGCGAGCGTAAGAAAAGCGAACGTCGCAATCCCCGCCACGACGGTTATCGTGCGCGCAACCCTGAGCGCGGCTTGTGGCTCGGGGGTTTTCGTGTCGGCGGTCACGACTCGGGTGACGGAAGAATACCGTCTTCCACCGCCCTCTTATACAGGTCTACCTTCGTGAGCGCCGGCCGCCCGGCCATGGCGTACTTGACTCGGATGCGCCGCACATACTCCGCGACGGTCGCAACAGAAAGCCCCGCCCGGTGGGCGACCGTCACCGACTTGTCGCCCGCGGCATAGAGCGCGAGAATCTCACGCTCTTTGGGGCTGAGGCCGGCCGATCCCAGTAATGGATCGGCGTCGACCGCCGCCGCCCACTCGGTTGTGGCTACCGTGGCACCGCGCGCCGCGCTGCGGATCGCCTCGAGTATCACGTCGCGAGACTCCGACTTGCGCACGATTCCGAGCACCCCGGCTCGGGATGCTGCGCGCAGATCGTTCGGGTTGTCGGCGGCCGTGAACGCGAGCACTCGAGCGCGATGTTCCCGGAGCACTGCGAGATTGCGCTCGACCGTCGATCCATCGGAGAGTCGGATGTCGAGAACAACAAGATCAATATTTGTCAGCTGTCCGACGAGCGCGTCGACGCTGGTGACGCTGGTCACCAACGTGAGATCGTCCTCATCCTTCAGCAGTGAGGCGAAACCGAGCTGAACTGTCTCGTGATCATCGACGTGGGCGATACGAAGCGCCTCACCCCCGGCAGATGCCGTCATGCAACCTACTCTCGGTCCGGTTCTCATTCCGAGGATGCCACGGATCCGCGGCACCGTGGGAACTGACAAGGCGCACGACCACCCCCAAACGAGTGTCATTGCATCCGACGACTGTGGCGGCGAGGAAGACCCTGCGAACATTCGTCTAGTCCTGTGCTACCCGATCAGGAGGCTGTTGCGTGAACCCGCGAGCGATTGATGACCTCCTGAGCACGGTGCTGTCCGCCTTCTACCGCTCGGCAGCGGCATGGACGCCTCCCGGTCGCGTGTCAGAGGGCACCTGCACGAACTGCTCGAGTTCACTGCTCTCGGAATTAATTGACACCTGGCGCTGGCCCCACGACCTCATGCACGATCTAGCCTCCTCGCTGACCGCGCTCGTGGGGCAGATCGCCGAGTCATCCGTCGACGCCGATCGCCCCAGACCACCCGAACCCGATGATCTAGCGCTCGCCGCGGCTAGCGTTCGTCGCGCGCTTGCACCGTACCGGATCGACATTCTGGACGTGCTCATTCAGTGCGTTGAACCGCGACTGGATGCCTACCTCCGGTCCGAGAGTTTGCGGGGCCTCGGCGAGGTCGCCCAGTGGGCCCAGGGTCACCGCGGCTAAAACGGTCTACCCCTCTATTGCGGGGCTGGTGGCCCAAGGGAGCGCCAGTTACGGTAAAGAGTCGCTATCACTGGGGGGTGAAGTATGGCGTCTCTGACCGAGATACTGATTTTGCGGGGCGTCATGCCCATCGAGAGTCTCGATGCCGTCGGCACGGGACCGGCCGACGACGAGAATGTGATTCTCGACCTCGTCGAACGCGGGGTCATTACCGATGCCCAGCTCGCCTCGGCGCGTGCGGCTCAGGCCGGACTACCGTTTGTTGAGCTTCTCGACTTCCCGGTCGATCACGCTGCGGTCGCTCTAGTACCGGCGGCCATGAGTCGACGCTATGAAGTGCTCCCCATCGGATTCTCCGGCGGCTACCTCATTCTCGCGATGGTCGACCCCGGCAATGTCTTCGCGGTCGATGACGTGCGGGCGGTTACCCGCCAGCAGGTCAAATGCGTCGTCGCAGAGCGCAGCGACTTGCGCGGCGCAATCGACAGGTATCACCGTGCCGACGGCGAACTCAGCAGCCTTCGGACCGAGCTCGAAGAGGGCGCCTCAGCCGATCTGGTGCGTCAGGAACAGAACGAGCCGAAAGAGGACGACGCACCGATCGTTCGATTCGTCAACCTGCTCATCAGCCAAGGCATTCAGGACATGGCGTCCGACATCCACATCGAACCCGGCGAATACGACATGGGTGTGCGCTACCGAATCGACGGCGTCATGCACGAGATGCAACGAGCACCCAAGAACATTCAGAACGGCGTGATCTCGCGCCTAAAGATCATGGCTGACATTGACATCGCCGAACGCCGCCGCCCTCAGGACGGTCGCATGTCGGTCAGCCATGGTGGCCGCAAGATCGACCTCCGGGTGGCAACGCTACCGACGGTGTGGGGCGAAAAGGTAGTCATGCGAATCCTCGACAACTCGTCGAGTGGCATGCACATGGATGACCTCCACCTGCTGCCGCGCAACTTCGAGGTCTACAAGAAGTCGTACACGAAGCCCTACGGCATGATTCTTATTACGGGTCCCACCGGGTCGGGAAAGTCAACCACGCTCTACACCACGCTCACCGCGGTAGCGAGACCAGAGATCAATGTGATCACGGTCGAAGACCCGGTCGAGTACCGAATGAAGGGCATCAACCAGGTTCAGGTGAACCCGAAGGCCGGTCTGACATTTGCTAGCGCGTTGCGCAGCATCCTTCGGTCCGACCCCGATGTCGTGTTGCTCGGTGAGATTCGAGACCACGAGACGGCACTGATTGCTATCGAAGCCTCGCTCACCGGCCACCTCGTGCTCTCGACCCTTCACACCAACGACGCGCCCAGCGCCGTGACGCGTCTCATCGAGATGGGCATCGAGCCCTTCCTTGTCGGTTCTGCGCTGGACTGTGTTGTGGCTCAGCGTCTTGCTCGCCGCCTGTGTGACCGGTGCCGCCAGTCGTACCAGCACGATCCGTACGAGCTCATCAATCTGAACGTCGGATTCGACCCGGCGACTCCGCCGCCAACCCTGTATCGCGCAGTCGGTTGCACCAGCTGCTCGAAGACCGGATACCGCGGACGAATTGCGATTCAGGAAGTAATGACCGTGACCGAGGACATTGAGCGCCTCGCAGTTTCTCGCGCCTCAAGTGCCGAGATCGCCCACCTCGCCCGGAGCCAAGGGATGCTCACGCTCCGAGAGGACGGCTGGGCGAAAGCACAGATGGGCCTCACAACGGTCGAAGAAATCTTGAGAGTCGTGGCCTAGGGGGATCCGATGAGTCAACCAGTGTACGAAATTCCCATGAGTGGGGAAGGAAAAGAACCAGTGAACTATCCAGCGCCGGGCGTAGCCAACCAGCCCACCAGCTACCTGAACGCCCCGCCGCCTTCCGCCGCGACATCGGCACCGAATGTGAACTTTGCGCCGCCAGCGGCACCGAAGGCGAGCAAGATCGACCCCAGCGTTCTGGACGCCACCTTGGCGGCCAGTTCGTTGAAGGCCGATCCCGACCTCATCGCCGCCCTCGAGGAGGTGCTGCGACTGCACGCCTCTGACCTCCACGTCACCGTGAATGCAGCACCCATGGTGCGCATCGATGGCGCCCTCCAGCCCATCGATGGCGGTGCCTGGGGCCGGGACAAGGTCACCTCTGCCATTCGCAGCATCCTCTCGCCGGCTCAGCAGGAGAAGTTCGACACGGAGCACGAGCTTGATCTTGCCTACACGATCAACGCCAACGCGCGATTCCGCGTCAATATCTATCAACAGCGCAACTCGATCGGCGCGGCGTTCCGACTCATCCCCACCGACATCAAGCAGCTGAGCGAACTCGGAGTCCCCGATTCGGTTGCCCAGTTTGCGACCTTGGCACGCGGTCTCGTGCTCGTGACTGGCCCGACCGGTTCCGGAAAGTCGACGACCCTCGCCGCCTTGGTAGACCTCGTGAACCGCACGCGTGCCGACCACATCGTCACAATCGAGGATCCGATCGAGTTTCTGCACAGCAACCAGCGCTCGCTCGTGAATCAGCGCGAAGTGGGCAGCGACACCCACAGCTTCACCGCGGCGCTTAAGCACGTGCTACGCCAGGACCCCGACGTCATCCTCATCGGTGAGCTTCGCGACCTCGAAACGATTTCCACCGCACTGACGGCGGCCGAGACGGGTCACCTCGTATTCGCGACCCTGCACACTCAGGATGCCGCGCAAACGATCGACAGAATCATCGACGTGTTCCCACCGCACCAGCAGGCTCAGGTTCGTGCCCAGCTCGCGGCGACGCTGCGCGGTGTGGTGTGTCAAACCCTCGTCAAGAGAAACCACGGCAACGGTCGCGCGGTAGCGACCGAAGTGTTGGTGACCACTCCGGCGATCGCGAACCTGATCCGCGAAGGCAAGACCTATCAGGTCGCCAGCGCACTGCAGGCCGGCCGCAGCCTCGGGATGCACACCATGGATCAGCACCTCGCCGACCTCGTCAACACGGGCGTTATCAGTCACCAGTCCGCTGTCGAGAAGGCACACGATCTGCAGTCGCTCAGCCGCATGATCACTCGCACGAGCCTCAACCGAACCGATGCTGACGGGTTTGGCGAGTTCAGCATGTCCATGTCAGACGGAGAAAGTAGACACTGATGTCGATCGCAGTGAAGTCATTCGAGTACACCTCTCGCAACAGTTCGGGCAAGCTCGTCAAGGGCAAGGTTGCTGCGGCCTCCGAGGGGGTTGCCGCGGCGAAGCTGACGGGCATGGGCCTGACCCCGGTCTCGCTGTACGAGACCACTCAGGGCACGGGACTGCGGCGCGAAATTACGCTCGGGGGTTTTGGTACCAGCGTGAGCCTCAAGGACCTCGCAATTGTGACTCGGCAACTGTCGACCATGATCGCATCTGGCCTCAGTCTGCTCCGCGCCCTGACAATCCTCTCGGAGCAAACCGCCAATAAGCATCTCGCTGGCGTGCTGCTCACGGTCGTGCACGAGGTGGAGGCGGGCGGCTCTCTGTCGGATTCGCTCGCCAGGCACCCGAAGGAGTTCCCGCCGATCATGGTCAACATGATCCGAGCCGGCGAGGTTGGGGGCTTCCTCGAGGGCGCGCTCGACTCGATCGCTGTCAACTTCGAGAAAGAGGCCAAGCTTCGCTCGACGATCAAGTCGGCGATGGCGTATCCGGTGATGGTGCTTGCCCTATCGGTAATCGCAGTCATCCTCATGCTCCTGTTCATCGTGCCAATCTTCAAGACGATGTTCGAGGGCCTCGGTAGCGAGCTGCCACTTCCGACGCAACTGCTGGTGAACCTGTCGGGCGCCATGGTTTACGTCCTGCCGGTGCTCGTCATAGGTGGCCTCGCTTTCAGCGTGTGGTGGCGCAACAACAAGAACACCGACCGGGTGCGAAGTCTGATCGATCCAATCAAGCTCAAGATGCCCGTCTTCGGTTCGCTCATGAAGAAGATCGCCGTCGCTCGATTCACGCGCAACCTGTCCAACATGATCGGAGCCGGGGTCCCGATCCTGCAGGCCCTTTCGGTCGTGGGCGACACAGCAGGCAACTGGGTGCTGTCAGAGGCATCAAAACGGGTCGCTGACTCCGTGCGTCAGGGCAAATCGATCGCGGGTCCGTTGTCGGAGGAGCCGGTGTTCCCCCCGATGGTCGTGCAGATGATCTCGGTCGGTGAGGATGCCGGTTCACTGGAGCTCATGCTCGCCAAAGTCTCGGACTTCTATGACGCGGAGGTTCAGGCCACCACGGAAGCACTGACCTCTCTCATCGAGCCGCTCTTGATCGCCTTCCTGGGTGTAGTCGTGGGTGGCATGATCATCGCGCTCTACCTGCCCATCTTCAGCATTGCGACCGCGGTTCAGTAGCCGCCGGCCACTAGACGTGTGCCCCGCACTGGGGTAGCGAAAAGGCCACAAACCCCCCAATCGCGGGATTACCGCTAGGGGTACACCGGCCTAGCTTGAGCAGTGACGAGTCATCGCCGGATTTGGGGGGTCGGCTCAGTCACTGGATATTCATCAAAAAAGGGGAAATAGAAATGACTCGCATGATTAATGCGCTGAACAAGAAGCGCGACAGCATCAACTCAAACGACAAGGGCTTCACGCTTATCGAGCTCCTCGTCGTCGTGATCATCATCGGCATCCTTGCCGCGATCGCGATCCCGGTGTATATCGGCGTGCAGGACAACGCGAAGAACAGCTCGGCTCAGTCCGATCTGGCTAACGCGAAGATCGCGGTAGTCGCCTTCTACACCAGCAACAACTCGTTCCCGGCCATCAGCGCGGCAGTGCTTAGCCCCTTCGGCTATGCAGGCACGTCTGTGACGGCGAACACGGTTGGTACTGCATCCATCACCAACTTCTGCCTGAAGGCCACCGGAACGGCGGCGTTCTACGTCACCGAGACGTCTGCGCCGACGTCGACCAAGCCGGCCAACTGCACCTAAGCAGTACGGCAACACTGCAGTACCAGCGGGTGGGGTGACGGGATACCCCGCAGCCCCACCCGCTGAGCAGGTCCACAATCCGGGGGGAGGTGATTGACCGTGACACGGTTTACAAAGCGACTGCGCGCATCCGCAGACGATGGCGTTTCGCTCGT
>JBBQZJ010000052.1:0-10684 GCA_038207805.1 Actinomycetales bacterium
GGACCGACCGCCAACCTGTTCACCACCTTGCGCTCCACAAGTCTGGGCGCCGGATCGCACACGTTCTCGCTCTCCGACACCTGGGCGACGACTCGGGCATTCGGCCCATATGCCGCTCAAGAGGAGGCCCCGCTGGGTGAACTCCTCGACGCGGTCTACAGCTACGGAACCGTGTACCTCGCGGGCTACGGCGTGCAGGCCGACGCTGGAGACCCCGCAGTGGTGAGCGACCTCACGTTTGATGGCACTCACTACACGTTCTTCCAGCCCGAGATCGTGCCGTGCACACCGACAGCAGGATCGACTGTGTCGAACCTCGACTCCACAGGCTGGGACTTCTCGCAGACCCGCAGCCAGGGCTTCAACGAGTTTGTCGTAGATGGACTGCACGTGTACACGACTGGCGGAGCGCCTGTCTCTGGGCCCGACCAGCGCAAGGCCGCGGCTTACCACGCGATCGACATCGCGCTGTCGGAGGTCGGAACCCCGTCCATCGAGTTTGCTACGGGCTTCACCGGCGTACGCCCGAGCCTGCAGCTTGGCTTCGACGCTGATGGCAACGGAACTCAGGATGCCTACCTCGTGGGCGAACCCTGGGCTTATGGGGGTGGCGTATGGTCGCCGACAGTGAACGGCGACTGGAATGACGCCAAGTTCTGGGCCTCCAACGACGCTGACTTCGGTGTCGGCGCTGGCGGTGGTTACAACAGCATGGGCACTCTCGCCGCCTACCTGCTTGCCAACCCGACCGCGCGCATCCTGAGCTACGGCTACAGCCTCGGCTCGGGAGTGGATGGCGACGCCATTATCGAGTCGATCTCCGTCAACTGCTCGACGGCAGCGTTCGGCTACGTTGAGGGCACGCTCAGTACGGCGGTCCCGACCATCTCTGGCAATATCAATGTGGCCGAGACGCTCACAGCCAACCCGGGAACGTGGGGACCAAACCCCGTGACCCTGAGCTACCAGTGGCTGGCCAACGGAGTAGAGATCAGCGGGGCCACCGCGAGCACGTACCTGCTGACTGCCGCGGAGTTCAACAAGAAGATCACGGTGGTGGTGACAGGAACCAAGGCGGACTACGCAACCGCGTCGGAGACTTCCGCCGAGACGGTGGCGGTTGGAGCCGAACTGGGAACCCTGACGCCGCCGAATGTGCAGCGCCTCGCCGGAACGGATCGGTACCTTACCGCGATCGAAATCTCGCAGTACGGCTTCGGTGACGGCGTACCGGACATCGTGTACATCGCTACGGGAGAAGGATTCGCGGATGCCCTGAGCGCCGCTCCTGCTGCAGCCCACGATTCCGCACCGCTGCTACTGACGCCGCAGGCAACACTGCCCGCTTCCGTGCAGACCGAACTCGAGCGTCTCGCCCCCAGCGAGATCATCATCGTGGGTGGCGAGGCCGCAATCTCCGCTGCTGTACAGACCCAGCTCGCGGATCTGTCGTTCGGCCCGGCAATCACCCGCATCGCGGGTGCCGACCGGTACGCGACATCGCGGGCGATCGCCGAGAACACGTGGACAACAGCAACCAGCGCCTATATCGCGACGGGGACCAACTTCCCTGACGCGTTGGCCGCCGGGCCCGCAGCTGCCCACTTCGACGGACCGGTCGTTCTTGTGCCCGGCGCGAGCGCCACTGTGGACACCGCGACGCTCGACCTGCTCACCGCTCTCGGAGTCACCGATGTGAAGATCGCGGGTGGTATTGCGGTGGTGAGTCAGGGAATTGAGAACCAGCTCGACGTTCCATACGCGGTGACTCGCAACGCCGGAGCTGACCGCTACGCGACCGCGGTGGCGATCAATGAGGACGAGTTCGGCACGACCACCTCGGTGTTCGTTGCGACCGGTCTCGGGTTCGCGGATGCCCTCGCCGGCGCCGCACTCGCGGGAGTGTCCGGCTCGCCGCTCTACGTGTCGACGCCCGCGTGCATCCCGCCTGCTGTGCTCCAGTCGATCCTCGATCGCGCGCCTTCGACGGTGCTCATCCTCGGTGGACTCTCGGTTCTGAGCCTGGCAGTTGAGGAGCTCGAGGCCTGCTAAATCCGACGGGTGCTGGTGGCAACCCGAGCCGCCAGCACCCAGTACGGCTCCCCGTAGAATAGGGGCATGCCCATCGGACCTCGGCCAGAAGACATCTCCAAGATCCGAAGGACGGTCGCCGTCTACAAGGTGTCGTCGATCATCACCGGTACATTTCTGCTCCTTCTCGTTGTCATGATGGTGCTGCGCTACGGCTTCGGGGTCGACATCGAATTCCTCGGGCCATACGGGTTGCTCGCCCTCACGCCGAAGGACTTAATCGCGGGCATCAACCTTTCGACCGTGATCCTGATCATGCACGGCTGGCTGTACGTGCTCTATCTCGCCTGCGACTTCCTGCTCTGGCGCTACGTGCGGTGGTCGTTCCTTCGGTTCCTCTTTATCGCTCTCGGCGGCATCATCCCGCTGCTGTCGTTCTTCCTGGAGCAGCGGGTGCCGCGCCAGGCCCACGCGGCAATCGCGAATCTCGAGCCGGTGCCTGTATGACCGACCAACGGCCGGCGACCGAGGCTCGACCGGTACTGGTCGTCGATTTTGGGGCGCAATATGCGCAACTGATCGCGCGCCGCGTGCGCGAGGCGAGCGTCTACAGCGAGATCGTTCCGCATACCATTTCGGCGGCCGAGGTGGCCGCGAAGAATCCGGCCGGGATCGTTCTGAGCGGTGGGCCATCGAGCGTGTACGAGCCGGGATCGCCGGCGCTCGATCCGGGGATTCTTGAGCTCGGCATCCCGGTACTCGGCATCTGCTATGGGTTTCAGGTAATGGCCCGTCAGCTCGGGGGCGAGGTCGCTAACACGGGGCTGCGCGAGTACGGATCCACCGAGCTGACGGTGACCGGCGGCGGCGGGTCGCTTCTCGCTGGCCAACCCGAAGCCCAGACCGTGTGGATGAGTCACGGCGACTCGGTGTCCCAGGCTCCGGATGGATTCGAGGTGCTCGCTTCGAGCGGCTCCACGCCCGTGGCCGCGTTCGCATCAGACGAGCGTCGCCTCTACGGGGTGCAGTGGCATCCCGAAGTCAAGCACTCCCAGTTCGGGCAGCGGGTGCTCGAGAATTTCTTGCACACGGCAGCGGGTATCCCGGCCGATTGGAACTCGGGCAACGTCATTGCGGAGCAGGTCGCTCGGATTCGCGAGCAGGTCGGCGACGCGAAGGTCATCTGCGGGCTCTCCGGCGGGGTGGACTCGGCGGTCGCCGCGGCAATCGTGCACAAGGCGGTGGGCGACCAGCTCACCTGCATTTTCGTCGACCACGGCCTGCTTCGACAGGATGAGCGCCGCCAGGTCGAGGAGGACTACGTCGCCTCCACGGGCGTGCGGCTCGTTACCGTCGACGCCGTCGATCAGTTTCTTGACGCGCTCGCCGGGGTGAGCGATCCGGAGACCAAGCGCAAGATCATTGGGCGCGAGTTCATTCGTTCCTTCGAGGCGGCAGCAGCCGAGCTCGTTGCCGAGGCGGCCAGCGATGGCGAGCCGATCAAGTTTCTCGTGCAGGGCACACTGTATCCGGATGTCGTCGAGTCCGGCGGGGGAACCGGTACTGCCAACATCAAGAGCCACCACAACGTCGGCGGCCTGCCTGACGACCTTCAGTTCGAACTCGTCGAGCCGCTGCGCACCCTGTTCAAAGACGAGGTGCGAGCCATCGGTCGCGAGCTTGGGCTACCCGACGTTATCGTGTCGCGGCAGCCGTTCCCAGGCCCGGGACTCGGCATTCGCATCGTCGGCGAAGTCACTGCCGATCGCCTCGCACTGCTCCGCTCGGCGGACGCGATTGTGCGCGCAGAACTGACCGCCGCGGGTCAGGATGCCGAAATCTGGCAGTGCCCCGTGGTGCTCCTGGCCGACGTGCGCTCGGTCGGAGTGCAGGGGGATGGCCGCACCTACGGGTATCCCATCGTGCTGCGGCCCGTCTCGTCGGAGGACGCGATGACCGCCGACTGGACGAGAGTGCCGTACGACGTGCTTGCTCGAATCTCGAACCGCATCACCAACGAGGTGCCGGGCGTCAACCGCGTGGTGCTCGACATCACCTCGAAGCCGCCCGGAACGATCGAGTGGGAGTAGGGGTGTAGCGACCGCGACGGTGGGGTATCGAGAGGTCGCCCATAAGCTTGGGGGGTGACTGACTCTCGACCGGCGGCGCTCGACTCGCTCGAACGACTTCGCGCATCCCTCGCCGACGCGGGGCTGAGCCTCCCGCTCGACGGGGCCGCCAGTCAGCGGGATGCGGCGGCCGCGGCCGTGCGACAGATCAACGACTACATTCGCCCGCGCCTCGCCGACCTCGACGCCCCACTCCTCGCGGTCGTCGGCGGATCCACCGGGTCCGGCAAATCCACGATCGTCAACGCGCTCATCGGTACGCCGACGACGCGAGCGGGCGTCATCCGGCCGACGACGCGGCAGCCGATCCTCGTGCACGCGCCGGTGGACGCTGGCTGGTTCGCGAGCGACCGCATCCTTCCCGGGCTTGCTCGGGTGCGTGGCCGCATCACGGAACCGGGCACCCCGGCATCCTCCGCCGGAGACACCCCGGCCGCCGCACGCATTAACGAGCTCATGCTGCTCGGCCACGACAGGGTTCCGACCTCGCTCGCCATCATTGACGCCCCCGACATCGACTCCGTCGCCGACGACAACCGCGCGTTGGCTGCCCAACTACTCGCTGCCGCAGATCTCTGGCTGTTCGTTACGACTGCAAACCGGTACGCCGACGCGGTGCCCTGGAAGCTGCTCGACGGCGCGGCATCCCGCAACATCACAGTCGCCGTTGTGCTCAACCGGGTGCCGCCCGGGGCCGCGGCAGAGGTGTTGCCCGACCTGAAGTCGATGCTCACCGCGCGCGGGCTCGCCGACGCACCCGTATTCGTCATCGAGGAACAGGAACTTGACGACCTGGGGATGCTCCCCGCCGAGGCCGTCGCGGGTCCCCGCGAGTGGCTCACCTCGATCGCCGCGAACCGCGCAGAACGAACGCGCATCGCCGCTCGCACTCTGAGGGGCGCGATCGTCGACCTCGACATCCGAGTGGCC
The DNA here is from genome assembly GCA_038207805.1 of Actinomycetales bacterium. Taxonomy (GTDB): domain Bacteria; phylum Actinomycetota; class Actinomycetes; order Actinomycetales; family Microbacteriaceae; genus Rhodoglobus. The sequence continues at coordinate 5,091 of JBBQZJ010000052.1, forward strand.
TCGATCGCGACCGCACGTCAACAGCAACTCGACTGGCTGGACGGCACTGCCAAGACGGTCGCTCACGACTACGACTCCGCGGCCGAAGAGGTCGATGATGCCACGAGAGACGGCGCACTGCTGCGCGGCGAGGTGCTCGCGCGCTGGCAAGACTTCGTCGGCACCTCCGACCTGTTCCGCAGTGTGGAGCGCTGGTTCTCGCGCGCCAGGGACACAGCCACCGCGTGGGTCATGGGCAAGCCGCAACCCGTCATCGACGTCGAGGTGCGCATCGAGCACGGTCTGCACGCGGTCATCGTCGACCAGGCGGGCAGAGCCGCTGCGGCATCGTGGGCGGGGCTGCAGCGCACCGAGGCGGGGCGCTCGATCGCTCAGGAGCATCCCGAGTTGGGAACCGAAAGTCCGGACTTCGGCGACCGTGCCTCGGCAATGATTCGCGAGTGGCAGGGTGCGCTGCTGCGCCTCATCCAGGAAAGCGCGGGATCGAAGCGCATCAAGGCGCGTGTGCTCTCGGCCGGGCTCAACGTTGTCACCGTCGCACTCATGATCGTCGTGTTTGCGTCAACCGGCGGTCTCACCGGCGGCGAGCTTGTCATCGCCGGCGGTTCGGCCGTTATCGGCCAGAAGTTGCTCGAAACGATTTTCGGTGAGGATGCCGTGCGCCGCCTCGCAACCGAAGCGCGCAAAGATCTCACGAAGCGTGTCACAGCGCTCTTCGGCACCGAGGCGGCCCGGGTGACCGCCGCCCTGGAGGGTGCCCGCTTCGGTTCATCACCCAACTCGCTGCGCCGGGAATCCGCCGCCCTGCTCGAGGATGTCCGCCGCGCGAGCGAGAGCGGAGACGGCGGATGAGCGCCAAGGCTGCGACGCTGGATGCCCGCCTCGGCGCGCTGCGCACCGTGCGCGAGACCGGCGGCGCACAGATCGCCGACGCGCTCGCCCGCGAGCTCGACGCCGTGCTCACTCACGCAACCGAACGCCGTCAGCGATCGCCCGAGCACACGGTCATCGGCGTGTTCGGTGCGACCGGGTCGGGCAAGTCGAGTCTGGTCAACGCCCTCGTCGGCTCGGATGTCGCGAAGACCCACGTGCGCCGCCCCACCACGAGCGAGGCTCATGCCGTGGCCTGGGACCCCGACGGTGGCGTGGACCTGCTCGACTGGCTTCACGTGCGTGAGCGCACCCAACTCGAGAAACCGCTCGACCCCAGGGCCGCGAAGCTACTGCTTCTCGACCTGCCCGACTTCGACTCGATCGAGGCCGCCAACCGCGAGATCGCCGAGCGCCTCGCCGGCCAAGTGGATGCCTTGGTCTGGGTCGTGGACCCACAGAAGTATGCCGACGAAGTGCTCCACGCCCAATTCATCACCCCGCACGCCAAACACTCGGCAGTCACCCTCATCGTGCTTAACCAGATCGACCTGTTGTCTGCCGCAGAAGTTCCGCACGTCGTCGAGTCGCTGCGCGGAATCGTCGAACGCGATGGCATCCCGAAGGCTCGGGTCATCCCGGTCAGCGCGCGAACTGGCGACGGCATCCCGGCGCTGCGCACCGCTCTCGGCGATCTCGCGGCCGCCAAGCTGGCTCGAGAAGCGCGCCTCGCCGCCGATGTCACCACGATCGCCTCGAAAGTTCCGGATGCGGGTTCGCCTACCCGTCCGACCGCTCGCGCCACCGAGGCCCTCATCACCGCTCTCGGCACGGCGGCCGGCGCCGAGGTCGTGGCGACCGCTGTCGCCCGCTCCTACCGCAAGCGCGCCGGACAGGCCACCGGCTGGCCCGTCGTCTCGTGGCTGCTGCGTCTGCGCCCTGACCCACTCGCTCGCCTGGGGCTCGGCCCGTCACGACGGGGCGCCGACCCCGCCCTGCACCGCACCAGCATGCCCGCCCTCGACGCGGGCGCCAAAGCGCAAGTCTCCCTCGGCGTGCGCGGCTACGCGGATGCCGCGGCCGCCGGCCTCGCGGAGACCTGGCGCACCGGCATCCGCACCACCGCTGACAAGGCGATCACGCAGCTGCCGGACCAACTCGACCAGGCCATCGCCCGCACCCAACTGCCCGCGAAGGGCTCGTGGTGGTGGGTGATCTTCGCCGTGCTCCAGTGGGTCTCGGCGCTCGCTGCCGTCGTCGGAATCGGCTGGTTGCTGGGCGCAGCGTTCCTGCCGAACTTCGGCCTGCCCGCCTTCGAGGTGCCGAAGGTCGAGGGCTGGGCGGTGCCCACGCTGCTCATTGCCGGGGGAGTCGCCCTCGGCATCCTGCTCGGACTGCTCGGCGCGGTCTTCGCCGCTGCGGCCGCCGCCGCTCGTCGTCGCCGCACCCGCAAGCTCCTGCTCGCGCAGGTCGCGACCGTGGTGCGCCAGACTGCTATCGCGCCGATCCAAGCCGACCTAGACAACGCCTCCGCCTACACCGCGGCCCTAAAGCTCGCCCGCGTCGGATGACAGTCGGCACCGTGGACCGGGTCGAAGACCGGCTACTCGAGCGGTGGTTGGAGAGATCCCCCCACGGCAGCGCCGCCCTGATCCAGGGCCCCGAAATCCCGACTCTCCCGCAGATCTTCGGCACCATCCGCCGGCTGACCGACCGACTCAAGCTTCTGAGCGGCTGGAGCTGGGTCGCCGCTGCGTCCCTCATCGGATTCGAAGGCGTCGAGGTGCTGATATTGGGGATGCTCGCCGCACCCGAGTTCGTGCCAGCAGTGATCCTCGCGCTCGCGATCGTCGCCGTAGTCCGTGACTACTGGAGACGCCGCACCACCTCCGGCCTGCGCCGACGCAACTGGCTCCGCTAGTTGATCCCCGCCGGTTGAGTAGCGGCAAAGCCGCGTATCGAAACCAGTTGACCCGTGGTGCGCTGACCCCGCCGGGCATCGGATTTCAGCTCAAACATCGGCGCGTCTCGACAGCCCCTGCAGGGCCATCGACCCACCCCGGAACTCGCAAGAAATCCGACACCCGCCGCGGTCGCGATGTGTCTCGCGGGTGTCATGTATGGCGGAGTTACGCTGCTTATTCAAGTAAGGCGCGGCTATGCCGCGCCGTGTGCCATCGCCGTCGCAATGTCATTCTGTGCATTGGCTGCTGCCTCAAGGTACTTTCCCGAACGAAGATCTGCCCACCTCGGATACTCTCTGGCGTCTTCGTCGGGGCGCTCCCATTCCTCAGCGACACGGGCGAACTCGAATTCGGATCCCGCATCTGACGCACGTTGCTGCTCGGCAATGATCAAGATGGCGAGCCTTTTGCCCACGAGAGCTGACGTAGTGCCATGCAAGGCAAAAGTCTGAGCATTCTCGAGGTTGACGCCAGACAGCCCGGGCAGCGTACTGAGCAGTTTCTGAGCGGCCGTGACCATACGATCGCAGACTTTGAAAATCTTATCTGCTGCATCGGCGCGAACTTGCGCTTCTGGGTCGGCAAAGAGGCGACGATGGATACCGCTGTGCTCACCCATAAGAGATGCAAAGGGAGTCATACGCTCGAACGTTCTCACACGGGCATCGCGGTCCGCTTGCGCTGCGATTCCGCGGTAGTGCGATTGTTGTGAATCAAGGAGCTTCCTCGTCGTAAGTGCGTAAACCACGGTTACTGCAAGCAGTGCGAACGCCCCGAACCCTTGCAGCGCGGCGAGCAAATTGACACCGTAGACAGAATCGAGCAGGGCCGCACCCACGAACAGCAACAAAGTCAGCAAACTTACGGCGACCACCAAGACCCACGCTCCGCGCGACATATTGGGAATCGTAGCGAACAACGACCACGTCTCAAGCCTGGGTCTGGGCAACGCGCCTAGGAAAAGATGCATGAACGAGGGAGTATTGGAAACTTGTCCCGTCGGGTATTGAACTCTGCCCAGCGCACAAATGTCACCCGACGGGCCAATTTGTAAGTACGCCCCGAATAAAAGGCTGAGTTCCCGTCTGGTCGGGTGGGGCTTAGGGTCTGCTCAGCTTCCCAACTCGGCGTGGAATTCGCTAGTTCCCAAAACCCGCACACCGCAGCCAGTTGCAACCGCAGCGATCATTTGGGGAACTAGATGCTTGACCTCGTTTGCGAGGAACGACCCGGATGCGGCGTGTGCGACGGCGACGTACATGCGATCGTCTCGGTCAAATCCAGCAGCATCGAGGCACGATTCGCATCGAGCCTTCGTCGTTCCGGAGTACGATGCCCGCATATTGTGCTTCACTACAAAGGCAACAAGGTCGCGGCCCAAAGACCCAGGAGACAAGTAGGACGAATACTCGGCGTCGATTCGGCCCCCGTGGTCAAACAGGAGATGACCACCGAGCTCACGTAGCCGCATAAAGGCCCCCATAGTGCGGGCTTTTTCCTCGAAGTCGCGGCTGTCGTGCTGTGCAACGAGCCAGTTGACGTCGACTGCGTATTCGGTCACGAGTCAGACCTCTGTCGTTTGGCGGCAGCCTCGGTCCGCTTCATCAGATCGTGCCAGTCGTCGTCGAAGAACCCGGGTGGCATGGCGGCTAGATCGAGATCACCAAGTTCGCCAATCCCGGCCTTCGTCACGCGCCCACTATCGATGAAATAGGTCGCGACATCGGTAGGTGATAGGTGTCCCTCCGCAATTCGGCGCTGGAGTCGCAGAAGAATATGCTCGCTGTGGCTCTCGACCACCAAGGTCAAGCCGCGTCGAAGCGCCATGTCAACCATGACATCCGCAAGGTTTCCCTGTGCGGCGGGATGGAGGTGTAGTTCCGGCTGCTCAATCAGGACAGTTGAGCCCGGGTCTGCGGTCGCCAACGTAATGACAATCGGCAGCACTTGCGATATTCCGAACCCGACATCGGCGAGGTTGTCTCTGCGGTTCGTTTCGGGATCGGTCAGGGAAATTGCCACATAGCCAGGTGCGAGCTTCTCGAGTTGGATCGAAGATGCCATACCAAGCTGACGGAGAGCGGCTCCAATTGTTCGAAGGACACTCGACGTCGATTGCCTTAGGGTTTCGACCGTCAGCCCGGCGCTGCTAAGGCCAATTTGGTCGAGTCGGTATGCGCGATCCGGCTCGTCCCGAAGTGGCCTGATGTGAACAAGGGAATCAACGCTTACTTGGAGGTTGTTTGCCATAAGAAACAGAAATAGATCGAACCTTCCGGGGCCCTCCCTCGCAGTGAGCAGGGTTTGAAACCGCAGCGACTGAAGGTTCAATTCCTGTTTGACCGTTATCGGGCGCTGTCCACGCACGTTGATCTTGTACGTTCCCAAACCCGTCCTGACCAAATCCACGACTGGCTCGGAACTAGCCCCTGTGGAGAAAAAGAGGATCTGGCTGAACACAGTTCGCGCACGAGTTGCGTTCCAGTGAAGTCGAAGCTCTACTGTCATCGTGTCGAGAAGCTTGACGAACTCCTCCCCCAAGTCCTTGACGTACCGATTGTTGCGAGCGCCGATTCGCTTGTCAGCAGACAATTCGACCCGCATCACAATGTCCCGCTTCAGCTCGCCTCCGTGGACTAGGTCCGAATAGGAACCAAAGTCGAAGTCGGGCCCAGAAAATGAAACGTCCGAGGTAGGTGCGGACATCCACTGCTTGATTAGGAGGGGTGCGCGAAGGACAGTTGTCTTGCCTGAGCTATT